>DAOLFI010000110.1:0-8045 GCA_035326385.1 Niabella sp. | reverse complement strand
GTATACCGGGAAATAGCAAGATCCTGAAAGGTTTAGGGCTTTACCCGAAATGGGAAATTGATTTCCGGGTAGTCGCTCCTGGTGAAAGTACACCTTTTGTAAGCATGAACCTAAATGTATCTACGGCTCCTCGTATTAGCATGAGTTGCAGCTCTCTCTTGTCTTCAAAATTTCCTATCGTAGGATATTATGTAGGTATTAGTAAATCTGGAAGAAACCCAGATTTAAAACCTCATTTTATTACTGTCGGGAAAATTGCCAAAATTTTAGAAAATGGAATGTTGGAGTTAGAAGATACACGTGAAGGAGTTAGTAATCAGGTAGATCCAATTGATGTATTTTTAGAGCCCAGAGAAGATATCTTGGAGCAATGTATTAAACACTTCTATAAAGACAATTCTTCACAGATTTTAAGCGCAATGGAACAAAGGGCAGCAGCATTTCATGCGGGTGACACCAAGCTTAGTAAGCTAAAAAGCGGCCTAGCGGTATTGCAAAGTTTTACGTTGGAGTTCGCAAATCGCATACCTTTTCGGATAGGAAATTTTCTAAGCGACAATAATGCAGAGCATACTAGTTTAAACATCAAAACAGCAGAAAAGCCTCTATTTGTGTTTTCGTATGGAGGACAGCAAAATAACCAATACAACGACTTTGGAATCCAAAAGTATGGCCCATATTCGAAAGATTCTTTCTCACCGCCAAAGCCACGTATATGCGTCATCTGTCAAGAAAGAAAAAAAGGGCAGGTTGAGTTAATATTGCGTAAGTTTTTAGATGGAATTCCTCCTGTTGAATATACCCCTAAAAAGACTTTTGAATTTACGGGATTAAAAACCAAATTTTATTTACAAGATTGTTTAATTGAGTTTTTTGTTAGCAAGGATAACACAACCGATGGTTACAACGATAGTATCACCCGTGCAATGCAGGCTGGAAGAAATGGAGCACCATGGAATCTTGCTTTAATTCAAATCGATGGCGACTTTAGACAGAGACCCACAAACAATAATCCTTATATACTTGGGAAAGCCCGATTTGTAAGCCAAGGAATTCCGGTTCAGGAGTTTACTATAGAAGCATTAGGCCTGCCTGATCAAAGAGTAGTTTGGAGTTTAAATAATATGGCTCTAGCAACTTACGCAAAATTAGGCGGAGTTCCTTGGCTACTGTCCGCGGAGAAACCAATAACACACGAATTGGTTTTTGGAATCGGAAGTTCAATAGTTCAAAGTACTCGACTTGGACAAAAGGAACGAATGATAGGCATTACAACTGTTTTCTCCGGCGATGGGAATTACTTAATAAACAATATTTCGGCTGCTGTTTCTGCTGATCGATACTTTGAAACCCTTTTAGCCAACGTACGCACTACTATGGAAAAAGTACGACAGTCCTATAATTGGCAACCTAGAGATTCGGTGCGTTTGATATTTCACGCTTTCAAAACTTTAAAAGACGTTGAAATAGATGTAGTTAAACAAATTGTTGGCGAACTAGGAGATTACTGTGTTGAATTTGCATTTATTCACGTTGCAGACAACCACCCATATTTGCTTTTTGATGATCAACAGTCCGGAATAGGGAAACAAAAAAAAGGAATATACAGCCCTATAAGAGGGAAGTTCCTGCAACTTTCAGAACACACGGCTCTTGCCTGTTTAACGGGTGGGCAAGAATTAAAAAAGCCCACTGATGGCCTACCAGCTCCGGTACAGTTGATACTACATCGAGATTCAACATTTAAAGACATGACTTACCTTTCCAAGCAAGTGCTCAAATTCGGCGCGCATTCATGGCGAAGTTATCAGCCGGCACCAATGCCAGTTTCTGTATACTATTCTCAACTTATGGCCCAAATGCTAGGACAGTTAAACAATGTTAGTTCGTGGAATTCGGATGCTTTATATAATAAAATTGGTACAACAAGATGGTTTCTTTAGATTCATCCTCAATTATACTGCGAGACTTATATCAATCACTTATAAGTCATCTCAGAACGGTTAATATTGATAGCGTGGATGGTGCTTTTACCGCCTGGATTTGTAATGGACTCCAAAATCAATATACCGGAGAATTGCCTACAGCGTTTGTTTTAACCAATTATCAGGATGTTGCAAAACTTGCTTTTCTATCAGAAGTATTTCCTCATGAATATGCTATCCATAACAACAATTTGAGTGACGGTCTTGTAAGACTCGCCGGTCGATCAACCACCTTTTTGGATGGTGAACCTCCTCCCTTTCGTAATGATGCTATAGCATTATTAGGCATTGCTTTGGGTGCCAAACGTATTGACGGTCAAGTAAAGGTAGAAATTTCAAAATGGCTCGCGAGCCTAATTAAACCATTAAATGAATCGCTGCCTAATTGGAAAAAGCTTTTTTTATTGGTAGCGCTGGGAGTTTCAGGCGAGTCAATTGATGATAGACAACTTAATTCATTACTTAAAGTGTCCGACATTCGATTAGCATTAGAAGCAAAGGGCATTGATTTTTTAGGAAGTGTGGATCTTGATAGCGCTTATCAAGATGCAGTTAGTCAATCAATAACAGATGAGACAGAATCTGTTAAAGTAGCATGTCGAGCATCTGCCATTTACTATCTCACTCACAGATTACCTGCAATTTCATTGAGTAAGCCAAGTCTTGAGCAGTTACAAACCATATTAGGAAATATTCCTTTGGGATTTAAAAGATGGCCCTGGGAGGATAAACCCAAAACTTCTACGGGAACCGCTCAAAAATGGGATGTGCAGAATGAGTATCACGTACAGAGTCTAATCTATTTTTTACTGTCGCCAATTTTCCCAGATATAGAACATGAATTTTATTTCGAGCCAGTAGGACAGAAAAATCCAAGAGCTGATATTGGGTTACCTTCAATAAACCTAATTATTGAAATAAAGTTTCTTCGAAAGAATCATTCATTTGGGAAAATGGTAGAGGAAGTGGCAGCAGATGCAAGCTTATACTTTAAAAGAGATAGTGTTTTTGCAAAAAAATATTCCAAGCTGCTCGTATTTCTTTGGGATGATAGTGCGAGAACTCAGGAACACCATGAATTCAAAAAAGGAGTATTGCAACTCCAGAATATTGTAGGTTGTATAGTTGTTTCCAGACCTGGAAATATGTAATTGGTAAGGCACAACAATCTTTCGTCTTCTGTTACTGACCATCAATAACTTAATTAAAACCAGTCTTTATAGATTCTGTATGCTAATAAGAAATAAGTTTAAAGCAAGGCATCGCATATTAAAGGAGTTAGCCAAACATTATAATGATAATTACGACCCAACCGGCGATCAGACAGATTATTTAATATCCTTTAATACATTAAGAGATAAAATGCCTTTTAATGAAGTTGATTTTGAAAAAAATCTTCATTTTTTGATTTTTGAAAAAGAGGTTGAAACAACTGGTAATCCATATGACGAAATTGATTGGATCAGCACTTATTATTTTATTTCTGTAAAAGGATTGGCCTCATTCTATGACAAGAAATATATCTCGCTGGGGAAGGGACAATTGTTAACTGGTGTTTATGATGTAATCAAAATTTTATCCGCAATAGTATTGTTGCTAATAGCGATAATAACCTTTATACGAAATATGATTATAACGGATAAAAATCAAAAAGAAATCCAATCATTAAAGAACGAAATCATATTGCTGAAAAAGCAAAATAGCTAGCGAGGCTTATCCTGTCAATCCTATCTTGGCATCTTCCCATCATAATCAAAAAGGTCATGTGTAGTTATTCTCAACACAATGGCCAATCGAAAGGAGAATAACGCTTTGAGCTGGATAAGGCGTTTTGTTAATCTCGATTCTTTAAATTTTGTAAGTGCTTAACATCCTTCAGATCTCATTGCGGCTCAATGTCCATTTGCCGAATAAGACTCTATTAGCACAAGGGCGGAAAAAGATATTTTATTTATAACTGAAAAAGCTGCCCAAAGAGCAGCTTTTTATATATGATAAGATGAAATTTTCACCCAGCAACTAATTGGTATGAATTTGAAATTGTTTTTCGTCCAAATCGCTTTAATAATTCAACTTCATTTGAACTGCTGATTTTTTCTTTTTTCAGGATTTCCTGAATTTGCGGTTGTTTTAAACCGGGAATACGAACCTGAAAGAACGGCCAAAGTACTTCACTTTTATAGACCCGGTCTATATCTGGAAATCCTACTATAGGATTGTACTTCTCCGAATTCTTTTTGAATTGTTCTGTATATTTAAAATACCACTCTCCATTTTTGCAAGATAAAATCCCAACAGGAATTTCGTCATTTGCCAAGGAGAATGTTGCTTCAACTTCATCAGGAATACGGCTGTATCCTTCCAAGTCGTCTTGGTTTTTATTGAACCAATTTTTGATCTTGCGTAACATTTGTTAACCTCCTTATTTTTTCAAATCTCGTCTTTAAAATTAATGAAATTAACTCTAATCTTTTGCTGGTTAAGATTAAAGAAAATTCCTGTTTTATCATTTTAAGAACTTTTATTTCATTTTCTGTACTCGAAAATCCGTCAATAAGACTAATATAGTCTGTATTTAAACGTATTAAGTATTCAATAAGTTCAAAATGATTAGCCTGTATATTGTCTGCTATACTAATTCTAGGGTATGCTTTCTCAATATAATTAACAACTTTTTTGCCATTTTTCGAATAATGTTCTAAATGTCCATTTACCTGGGCTTCTGTACAATTCCAAAATAATCCCCGGGCTGAGTCATAAAGGGGTGCAAAGGTAGGCAATTTTTGCGATTTAATTTGTGTCCTAATAACTCCCCAGTTATAAAAATGCCTGTCGTTATTTCCTACAATAGCGTCAAAAATTATCATTTTCACCAGCCCAACTAGCAGATTATCAAATGTTTTTGGAAAAACGTTGCGTATTGATTCTTTAATAAATTCAAAAGTAAATAGTTCTCTTGACGATTTTTTGTCATTGGCTATTTCTTTTGCTAAATCCTTGTCTCCTAAGTGTTCCCCACAAATTTCTGCCCCGTGAATCAATTCTTCTCCGTCTTTTAAGAAAAATTTACTTAAAAACCGAATTTGTTTATTAACCCATACCAGCTTTATTTCGTTCATCTCAAGGCCCAAAGTTTGCCCAATTCGATTGATGAGGTATTCATATATAGATTCATGCGGGTAATATTTTTCCGCAGTTTTGGCAATATAAGCGCTCCAGGTTTTTGGATTAGCTTTCCTAACTGTACCGTCCCTCTCAAAAAAATAGGCGCGAATAAACTGTTTTGGAGCATCCCCATCTAATGGAATGTCTTGCACAATATAGTCAGACTCTTTAAGCGTAGGAATACTCTGCGGTCTTAGGATTTTGCCCGATTTAAAAAGAGATTTTTCCCTGCGTAAATTCCCCCTTTTTGTCATTTGTTGGTTATTAAATATTTGTTGAAACTCACGCTGTTGTTATTCGAGCATTTAATGGCGCTTTCCTTTTACGGATTAATGTACCTAGGCTTATATTTTGTATTTTCCGGCAATGCGCCACCATAATCAAAAAAATCTACAACCTCAACATTTAAGACATAAGCAAATCTTAGAAGCATTAAATATGTCGGATTTTCACTGCCATTTAAATATTTATTGGTTGCACTTTCGTCCATACCCAAATAATTACTGAATGAAATCGAGTTTAATTTTCTATTTTTCATTAGAGCAAACAAGCGAGTGCTGAAGTTTTGTTTTGCAGCAGTAAAATCTTCATTTCGTGCAATTTTTAGCGTTTTATTTGAGAACGTTCTACTATCTCCAGTTATTAGAGTTGGAATTGTTGAGTTCATGCCGAATTTTAACTTCACTAAGCTTTTAAGCGTAATGTTGGCCGCGCCTGCTTCCAGATTTCTAATGTAGGTTTCACTTAATCCATCACACAATTGACCAAATTTCTTTTTTCCAATCCCCATTTTTGTTCTTGTGGCAAAAACAAAATTGCCTACTATTTTTATGCCGGTTTGTAATTGTATTTCTAAGTTCATTTATCACAAACTGGCACGATTTGGTAATAAAAAAATGGAGATATAGTTTGGATGTTATGTTTTTTGTTGTATATTTGAAGAAAGTAACATTAAAATAAGTAGTATATAGAAATATCAAAAGGTAATAGGCATTAATAAAAGAGTCTCGACGCTCGAAGATTGACAGCCAAGATGGCGAGACGGTAATAAAATGCCCATGTCTTTAAGAAGCATTATTTTTATGCTTCCGAACGGATATGGGTTTTACCGTAAGACCATCATCTTGGCTGTCACTAAGAGCGGTGGCTGGTAAAGCCCATATTCGTTTATAATATTATACGGCTTTCCAGTGCAACGAGACTCATCCAACCCAAAACGGATGAGTTTTTCTTTATCATATTATTCATTTCGGGCCTGGCCCTGTTACTTAGGAAACAGCGACCTCGCCAGCTACAATTTCCGATACGCCAGCCATCCGCGTAATCCTGAATAAAGGTTAGCAACGGCCGCCGGGCGGCGGTGCAGTCGTTCTCATGGGCTGTACCCGCCTGTCCCGGCATTTTTAGTACCCATTTACTTCATCTTTAACTGTATGTGATATGAAAATTTTAACGCTGCTGGGCGTAGTGGCATTCCTATGTGTAAATACGAATGCACAGCAACAGAATATAAGGCCGCTTTCTATTAACGAAAGGTTACCCAATCTTACTATTCACAATCTTCTTAATTATACAAATACTACTACTACAATTGATAACTTACAGTGCCAAAACACTAAAATGATCCTATTGGATTTTTGGTTTACTCATTGCATACCCTGCATCAAACAAATACCTAAGCTGGATTCGCTGCAAAGAGAGTTTAAAGACCAATTGCAAATACTAATGGTAACTTTTGAACCTGATTCGCTGGTAGCTCCTTTTATTGCAAAATGGGAACAGCTACACAAAAGAAAGTTAAGCATACCAATTGTTACCGCCGATAAACAGTTACAGGCTTATTTCAACCAAGTCAGCCGCCCAAATTATGCCTGGATAGCTACCGATAGAGTAAATATGGGTTATGTGTCCACAGCCTTTATTGCTGCCCCTATTATTGAGCAGGTATTAAAAAAAATGCAGGAGGAAGTACATCTGCGTGGATACCTGCGCCGCAAACTTAAATAACCCTAAAATTTCGCTTATGTCAAATAAAATTATAGCCTTTTTAATATGCCTTGCAGTTTCGGTTACCACTTTGGCGCAGCAACGCTTTACGGTTAATGGAACAGTTACTAATGCGAATACCGGTGAGGCCCTGGTACGAGCTACTATTAAAAGTGTGAGCAGCGGCAGATTTACTCTTTCGGCACAGGGAGGTAGCTACCTTATCCAGTTACCAGTTTTACCCGATACATTAATAGTATCTTACACCGGTTTCACTCCTCAAAAATTTTCTATTAGCCAAACAGGTATCTTTAATATTCAAATGTCCCCCGATGACACCGAGTTGGAAGGCGTTACCATCAACACCGGTTACCAACGGCTAAAGCCTAACGAAGTAAATGGCTCTTTCACAGTTATTGACAATAAAACCCTTAATGAGCAAACCGGTACAAATATATTGGAGCGTTTAAAGGGTGTAACTAATAGCCTCATTTTTAATACAGGCAAAAGTAATAGTGCTGGCAACGAAGAAAATACGATTTCTATACGGGGCCTGAGCACCATTAACGGCCCCCTGGCCCCACTTATCATTGTAGATAATTTTCCTTACGATGGAAATATTGAAAACATCAACCCTAATGATGTGGAAAATATTACTATTCTAAAAGATGCAGCGGCAGCAAGCATTTGGGGCGCCCGTGCTGGTAATGGAGTTATAGTCATAACTACAAAAGCAGGAAAATTGAATAAGAAACTAAGTCTTGATATGAACTCAAGTGTTTTAATTACCAATATACCCGATCTCTTTTATCAGCCGCAGGTATCAGTTTCAGACCACCTTATAATGGAAGAGTTTCTATTTAACAAAGGGTATTTTGATCAAACTATTAATGACACGCGAACCCGCCC
>DAOLFI010000109.1:0-8057 GCA_035326385.1 Niabella sp. | reverse complement strand
AATCGGTCGTATTATCTCGGCAGATTTCGCGTCAGAAGCAATCAATTCATCTTTTTTCTTTCCATCAATGATAAATGCCTCATTGTAACCAGTAAGAATGCCACGATAAATACTGATATCCCAATCTTTTAGTGGTGTGCCAACACTTTCGATTTTGGCTTTTATTCGTTGCTCAATACCACTTAAAATAACCCAACTCTCACTTGTTAGAAATTTACTTTCACTTGCATTCTGTCTAACAAAAACGCTGGTATAAGTTGATAAATTATCGCATAGGTTTTCTATATACAGTTATAGTTTAAATTAACAGGTTTATTATCCATTAAAATAAACAGTAAAAATCATGATTTACGGTTACATCAGAGTTAGTACCGACAAACAAACAGTAGAAAATCAACGCTATGAGATCAATCAGTTTTGCGAGCGTAATGTAGTAGTTATTGACAAATGGATTGAAGAAACCATATCCGGTTCAAAAAACCTGCAAGACAGAAAACTTGGTAAACTGCTAAAAAGAATGAAAAAAGAAGATATCCTTATTTGTTCGGAGCTGTCCCGACTTGGAAGAAACCTGTTAATGATAATGGGCATTCTGAATGAATGCATGAACCGCGATATACAAGTGTGGACAATTAAAGATAATTACCGCTTGGGTAGCGATATTAATTCTAAAGTTCTGGCTTTTGCTTTCGGACTTTCTGCTGAAATTGAACGGAACCTTATATCCCAGCGTACCAAAGAAGCACTGGCAAGAAAACGAGCAGAAGGTGTGATTTTAGGCAGACCTAAAGGCCGAAAATCATCCAAAACTAAACTTACTGGTCAGGAAAAAAGGATAAAGGAATTGTTAGATAAAAAAGTATCATATAGCGCTATCGGTCGTATTGTAGGTGTGCACAGGCTTACGGTTTCTTCTTTTGTAAAAAATGGTAAGGTCGCTCATTTATAAAAGAAATATATTTAAGACGACATTCAGGTGCAATTTTATTTTGCAGGGCGAGTGTTTCATGCTCCAGTTATTTTTGTAGTTTGTTGCAGGTAAAACATGGCCCCTGAACATCTTTTATTTATTAATCATCTGTTACAACCCAAGGCAGGCTTTCTGCAAACGGAACCGGCATTTGTGCAACATGTTGTCGCTATAATCGAGCCGCAACCTATCAAATAGCCATCAAATAAGATTATGCCCACACAGGAATATATTTAGGGTATTTTCTCGATTTATTCTCCGGATCAAGAGTTTTTTTGGAGCTTCGAAAGCATATAATCTGTGAGGAAGTAACCACCTGTTTTTTGGCTGCCCTTGAACTCAACCAACGGCCTGATTTTCTGCATGTCCCTTTTTACGGTTACTTCAGATACTTTGAACATCTCCGTCAGTTCGTTTATCCGAAGTCCCGGATGATCCTGTAATTGCAGTATTATTTGTACCAGGCGTTTTTTTACAGTATCATTTACAGTATCATTTACAGTATCATTTACAGTATCATTTACAGTATCATCAGTTATAATAATTTTCCCGACAGGCAGAGGGATAAGGGTTTTAAATGTTCCGCCTTCTATAAATACCGCTTTACCTTTACCCGCATACTCCTTTGTTAAACGGTTGGTGGTTAATATACCGGAGCCCAATTCCTCTACCCGGCCCAGTTGAATAAAGAATTTGGCAATCAGCGGATTTTTAGGAAAAGGGATAAAATTAGTGGGGTCAATAGGGCCTTCACCATGAGGGTTATTGGCATTTTCAGTTTCCACCCGGTCGGCATAAATAACAAAAGTGGCAGGTGCCGCACTGGTGTATTCCCGGTGAATGATGAGATTAGCCACAATTTCCCTGAATATGATAGTGCGCAGGTTTATTCTCCGGTCACCTTCCAGGTAAAACTTATCGGGCAAATGGCGGTTCACAAAATCCATCAACAAGTCATAGGATTCAATAAGGTTAGTCTGAATATATAACCGATCATCATAACGTTCTATATTATTAATTTTTACCAGCGCATCAATTTTAAAATGAGGGATGATCTGTTGAATAACATCATCCCTGCCCAGCAGTAAAGCGGCGGCAAGTGTAAAACCTTCCTGTCCGCTCAGATAATCTTTTTTCCAAAGACCGGAAATTTCCATCATTTGTCCATCGTCCAAAGCCAGCCACGGGTGAGCGGGGTTATTGCTTCGGATGAGGTTGCGGATTTTAGTAAACAACTCCGGTTTAAAATCTTTCATCTGCAAAGCAGAGTAAATAATCCCTTCAGTATAATGATTGCGCTTACGGTTGGCGATTTCGGCTATCCGGTGTGGATGCTCTACTTTAAAATCGCCATCATTACTACGGTCATAAATGGTTTTCCCAGTTTTATGTACTTGAGAACTTGCCGGTACCTGGATATGAACCACCTTCCGGTCATTGATGTCATATACCTGTGGAAATAGAATAAACGGAGGATCCAACTTTTGTGGGTTATTGGAAAGATTCACAAGGTCTGTTACGATTTTGGAAACAGTATTTTCATTTATGCCCACAACATTGCCATTATCGTCAATGCCTAAAAGAATATCTCCCCCTTCCCGATTCAACATTGCGCAGATGGTTTCAAACAGGTTGCCGGGCAAAGCGGTGGCGGCCTCCTTAAATTCAAGGCGGATATTTTCTTTTTCTTTCAGTAGCCGTTTTATTCGCTCGGGGTTCATAACTACATCTCATTCTTTTTACAGATGATTAAAAGTATAGCTTTTGCTGGTAAATAGTTTAAATCGGCCTGATCAAACATAACTTTTTAGCCAAAATCAACCAATGCTTTCATTCTTTCCTTTTTAGTTTCAATGTCAAAGCCGGCCAAATAATTCTGAGTGGTTTTTATATCGGAATGGCCGAGGCTCTCAGATATAAATTCTACATTGGCACCGCTCCTCAACAGGATTGTAGAAAAAGAATGCCGGGCAACATAGGTGGTAACAGGGATGCTAATGCCCAACTCTGTTGCTATCAGCTTCATGTGCTTATTTGTAACATGGGTAAACTGCTGCACTTTCTTTTTAAACAAGGCGGGATCATCTTCCACAGCAGCAATATCAAACACAAAAGCATCGTCAATTTTAGGGGCGGTTCCCCAGTCATCCAGTATTTGATCAATAATTTCGTTCCTGATAATAACAATTGGTTTTGCAGCTTTGCGGCTGGTTCTGCGCGTTTTCCCGCGCGAAAACAAAATACTCTCATCCTGCACTGTCCGCCATTTCAGCGCTGCAATATCCATCATATTGATGCCGTTAGCCAAATAGGTGAATTTCCAAAAATCGAGCGACCGGCGTTTAAAATAGTCGTTGGGGGCAACCTGGTATTCAAATATTTTCCGGATGGCTTCCTTATTCAAAGCACGTTTATTTGAATTACCCTCCGGGATCTGGTATTTTCCTTTTCCGAAAGGATAACTTTTTTCGTTGAATTGTTTATCCGCAATGGCTTTATTGATAACAGCCCTTACTGTTCTCATATAAATACCAATTGTGGTATTGCTGTTTGAATTGCCGTACATCCATTTTTCATAATCTTTTAAGAAGTTAACCGTTACATTAATCAGCTTGCACCCTGAGCGGAATTTTTCAAGGGAAACAATGGTCGTTTCATAAATAATGGCGTTTCCAACGCGCCCATCGGCCCTCATATCTTTGATTAGCGATTCAAATATTGATTTCAGCGATTCATATTTCACCGGTTTTTCAAAAAAATCATCCTGGAATGCTGAGAATGAAAACGGGATAAGGCCGCTGGCTATTTTTTCTGCCCTGGCCTCAATTAGCGATAATTCATTACGCAGGGATTTGAGCTTGCCTTTAGCCTCCATACTGTTTAATTGTTCCCATTCTGTTTTGGTAACAGCGAAGGAGGTTCCGTAATATCTTCTTTGTCCTTTCCAGGTTATTTTTAATTTTAACGGGTATTTGTCGTCTTTCATTACCCGCCGATAATCGGGCACCACTTGCAGCAGGATTTTTTGTTCTTTCATAGCTAAAAATTTGAGACATAATTTGAGACATGTTTTTCAAAAAATGAATAAAAATGACTCAATGCTAAGATAAAGACAAATCCTTCAAAACACAATACAGTAAAGGGTTTCAGGAAATGACTGAATGTGAATAACAATAACTGAAACTATATTTTTTTCGACTTACAAGCAGAGGGTCGGCGGTTCGAGCCCGTCAACTCCCACAAAGCCTCGCAGATTTGCGGGGTTTTTTATTGCCTATGTTTTATGAAGAATGCACCAATCTTTATTTTTAGTTAATTTCAGCTTTGATGTATCAGGCTTAATCTGAATACAATAGTAAAACCTACAATACCAGGTATTATTAATAACAAAGATGAGGTATTGGACAAAGCAATAAAATTCCTGTCGCTAAAGCAATAGTTTTTATAGGCACTTAATCTCACATGTGCTCAACCAAAGAAGAATTATGTTATTTGGTAATTAGAAGTTCTATTTCTGATTTCAACCGGATAAATCACAGTTGTATCTAAAACAGAAATTACTGAATATATTTACAACAGTAAACAAGCTAATGAAACAACTATATAAGCCAGCCCAATGGGTACCAACTGTTTATTTTGCCATGGGACTTCCCTTTGTAGCTATATCCATGGCCTCGGTAATAATGTTTAAAAGCAAAGGTGTTCCGGATAAAGATATTGCTTTCTGGACTTCACTGATTATTTTACCCTGGACATTAAAACCTCTCTGGAGTCCTTTACTGGAATTATTCAAAACAAAGAAATATGTTATTGTAATAACAGAAATTTTTTCGGCAGTTTTGTTTGGACTTATAGCATTTGTGCTGCCACTCCCGGATTTTTTCAGCTATGTTATAGCAATTTTAGCCGTTCTGGCATTTAGCGGTGCTACACACGATATAGCCGGTGACGGGATCTATTTAGATGACTTAAATACCAAACAGCAATCAAAATATGTTGGCTGGCAAGGCGCCTGCTATAATATAGCCAAAGTACTTACCAGCGGCATATTGATCTATGTAGCCGGTATACTTGAAAAAAAATATGATGTTACAACAGCATGGGTAATTATCACGGTCATATATGCTTTCATAATGCTGGCAATTGGCTTGTACCATATTAAAATGCTGCCTTCCAATCATACATCCAGCCATATGCGTAATAAAAGTACGGGTGAACAAATGAAGGGAATGCTCTTAGTGTTTAAAGAATTTTTTCAAAAAAAGTACATCTGGTATTACCTGTCATTTATTGTGTTATATCGCTTTGCAGAGGGCTTTGCCATGAAAATAATTCCGCTGTTTCTTAAAGAGGAAAGAATAAAAGGCGGTTTGGGGTTAAGCACAGAGGAGGTAGGCCTGGTATATGGCACAGCTGGTGTAGCTGCTTTTGTTATAGGCTCTGTATTAGCCGGATACTATGTTTCTGCAAAAGGTTTGAAAAAAACAATTTTTACCCTTTGTGCAATTTTTAACATCCCGTTTATTGTATATTTTCTCCTGGCCTATTATCAACCTCACAGCATTGTGCTAATTGGATCAGGCGTGGTGTTGGAATATTTTGGATACGGTTTCGGGTTTGTAGGCCTCATATTGTTTATGATGCAACAGGTAGCACCGGGTAACCATAAAATGGCCCATTACGCATTTGCAACAGGCATCATGAATTTAGGCGTGATGATACCCGGAATGATGAGTGGCTTTTTAAGCGATGAACTGGGATATCAATACTTTTTTATTTTTGTTTTAATAGCCGCAATACCCGCTTTTTTTATAACCTGGTTTGTTCCCTTTACGCATAACGAACATTCAAAAATCAATAGTGATTAAATCTTTTAAATAATGAACAAAATCAAAATACCCTGGCAGGACAGGCCTGAAAACAGTACAGATGTAATGTGGCGCTACGAACAAAACCCGGTGATTGGCCGCTACCAGATACCTTCTTCCAATAGTATTTTCAACAGCGCTGTGGTTCCGTTTGACAATGGTTTTGCCGGAGTTTTCAGGTGTGATAATAAGGCGGTACAGATGAACATTTTTGCCGGTTTTAGTAAAGATGGTATTCACTGGGAAATTCAGCACGATCCTATACAAATGCAGCCAGGTAATACAGACATGATTGAGTCTGATTACAAATATGATCCCAGGGTAACTTTTATTGAAGACCGGTACTGGATCACCTGGTGCAACGGTTATCATGGGCCCACCATCGGGATAGGCTATACTTTTGATTTTAAAACCTTTTACCAATGTGAGAATGCCTTTTTGCCCTTTAACAGGAATGGAGTTTTATTTCCTGAAAAGATAAACGGTAAATACGCTATGCTTAGCCGCCCAAGCGATAACGGCCATACGCCATTTGGAGATATCTATATCAGCTACAGCCCCGATATGAAATACTGGGGGGAGCACCGGTGTGTGATGAAAACAGCCCCTTTTACAGAAAGCGCCTGGCAATGTACCAAAATAGGGGCCGGCTCTGTTCCTTTTCTTACAGAAGAAGGATGGCTTATGTTTTACCACGGAGTTATTAATACCTGCAATGGCTTCAGGTACTCCATGGGCGCCGCCTTATTAGATAAAAACAAACCCGAAAAAATTTTGTGCCGGACCAAACCCTATCTGTTAGCTCCGGCAGCACCTTACGAACTGACAGGAGATGTTCCTAATGTTGTTTTTCCCTGTGCTGCTTTGCAGGATGGCGAAAAGGTTGCCGTGTACTATGGGGCAGCCGATACTGTTGTTTGTATGGCGTTTGGGTATATTAAAGAAGTTATCAGTTTTATAAAAAACAACTCGCTCTGAATGAACAGCAAATGAACCTGCGTTAAAATATTGGGTATCCGCAAAGCAGGGTAATCGAACTCATTTTCTTTTGCTACCATTTTATGCTTACACGAACCCCTTCGCTATAATTGGGCAGCCGAAGCAACAGGGTTTGTGTTTTTGCATCCCATGTTTTTGAAAGTATTTCAACGCTATCGCTGCCTTTATATGCACTGATGGCTTTAGGAGACTCCGGCAACCTGATCCGCATTGCATTCATAGTATTGGAAGGGCTCTTTGCAATAAAAGCATAGCTGTTACCGGTAACTATTTCATCATTAACCCGCGCAGCAGCAGCAAGTACTTTGGGCCGGTTCGTCTTAATGCTTGTTATGTCCAATAAAAAAGATTGCGTGCCGGGTAATACTTCTTTTACGTCTGATACAGGAAGCTCAGGATCGAACAGATCTATTACGGGGCCTTTGATCTGGAGTGAGTTATTATTTTTATTTTCATCCATAACCGCAGCCACAATATAGGGCCCACGCTTTAAAACAAAATTATTCTTGAAGATAAGAGGCTCTTTTCCTGCATATACTTCAAATGCCTTTTTTACATAATTTATAAATTCAGTATCCGCACCAGGCGTTAAAACCAGCTCTTTAGGATCCTGCTTGCTGATGCATACCCATCCCTTTTCCTTTTTAATAAACTGCCCGCTGGAAGTAGCCCTTGCATTCAATCCCATTTTTTCAAACAGGTCTTCAGAAGGAGCTTCATGCTCTTTCCCGTTTGTATTCCACCATTCCTGCACTTTCTGAAACGGATCATTATCTCTTCCATAGTACATCAACACACCGCCTTTCTTTACCCAATCAGCTAATGCAACATGATAACTTTCACTAAGTGGCTTCATATTGGCATAGCTCATTATTAAAACCTTAATATTTTTTAAAGTATTAGCATTAGACAGGTTTTCCATATGAACGGTTGCTACCGGCACACCTCTTTTTAACAATGGCATTGCCATTCCATAAAAATTGGATAGCTGGGGATCTTCATAACCGGCGTGCGTAGGAAACCGCTGAAACATCATGGAATTGGACACCAAAACACCAATACCATGGCTGCCACTCACTTTGTTTCCGGATACAGGTATCTCGTTTAATGCATTTATCATGATCTGCATTTGCGTGGCATACGCAGGGGATATCGGCTGCCGTTCATCGCTGTTTTCCAGCTTAAACTTTCCCATATAGATACGGTTGGGCCACGGCATT
>DAOLFI010000937.1:0-1699 GCA_035326385.1 Niabella sp. | reverse complement strand
ATCCTGAAACATACCAGGTAAAAGTAGATGGCAGTAGCTACTTGTGAGCCATTGAAAGAACTACCAATGGCTCAGCGTTATCTGCTGTTTTAATACGTTATAGTAGGATTTTCAGTTACCGGCAGTTTTTGCATCTGCTAAACTGCCGGTAATTTATGCGTTCTGACACCTTGTGATTTGTATGGTTACTTTAAATTGATGCATTAAATGATTATTGTTGAGCAGGTACTTGAAAGTCCGGATATAGAGAACAAAAGGAAAGATATTTTTGAAATTGAATGGTATGAGACTACCAAGACAATTATCAGAAGAACAACAAAATCCGGCGTTGAGATTGCAATACGAAAAAACAGCAGGGCCCCTCTTTCCGATGGAGATATACTTTGGACAGATGATAATACTTACATTGAACTAATAATCAAACCCTGCGAATGCATTGTTTTTAAGCCCCAATCCCTGAAAGAAATGGGTATCATATGCTTCGAGATTGGTAACAAGCACATCCCTATTTACATTGATGACAATAACCAGGTAAGTGTAGCATATGAATCGCCGCTATATACACTGCTTGAAAGAGCAGGATACCAGCCCCGCATTGAAGAAAAAAAACTTCTGAGAACACACATGCTTCGGGTACATGGCCATGGCAGTAACGAAATAAATTCTTAAACAATGCAAAAATTACTTACGCTGTTACAAATAAATGATTCTATGTTTCCCATCGGAAGCTTTACGCATTCGTACGGGTTGGAATCTTATATAAACAGCCAGATCATACATGATAATACTACAGTGGCCGCTTATGCCCGAACAATGCTGGAGCATAACATTTTTTATAATGATGCTGCTTTTCTGTACAAAGCGCTTACGATTCCTTCAGGCAAAAAATCATGGGCTAAGCTAACTGAGCTGGATGAGCTTGTTACTGCTTTAAAAGCGCCTTATGAAATAAGAGATGCCAGTAAAAAACTGGCAGTCCGGTTTCTGAAATTGGCTACAGTATTAAAAGCCTACCCCGCTTGCAGCAAATACCTGGAGCATATTCAAAATGAGCAGCTTCACGGGCATTATGCTATAGCATTTGGCCTGTATGCTAAAGCAGCCGGCATAAAACCAGAAGAGGCCTTGGCAGCTTTTTATTACAACACGCTTAACGGCATTGTAACAAATTGCGCTAAAATAGTGCCCATCAGCCAGACAGCCGGTCAAAAAATTTTATTTGATCTGCAACCGCTGATAGCAAAGCTGGTTAATAATCAAAAAGACATAGATGAGCAATTGCTGGGTCTGTGCTGCATAGGACAGGAAATTAAGTGTATGCAACATGAAAAGCTTTATACCAGAATTTATATTTCATAAAAAAATAAAAAAAGTATTTAATGGCAAAATATGTAAAAATAGGAGTTGCAGGGCCAGTAGGGTCTGGAAAAACTGCCTTAATAGAAGCACTTACCAGGAAAATGAGCAATGACTATAGTATTTGTGTAGTTACCAATGATATTTATACAAAAGAGGATGCACAGTTTATGATTAAGAACTCCAAGCTTCCCGCAGAAAGGATCCGTGGAGTAGAAACCGGCGGTTGCCCGCATACTCGTATTTGTGTAGAAGCCTCTATTAACCTGGGACATGTGGGAGGATTGGGAAAGCTGCATCCTGATACGGAAATAGTTTTTATTGAAAGCGGTGGTGACAACCT
>DAOLFI010000108.1:0-8063 GCA_035326385.1 Niabella sp. | reverse complement strand
CACACGCCGTAATGGTACATGGCTGGCTGCCGGAGTTAGGCAAACTGGAAGTGGTGTCTCCAAGTGGTGTATGCTGCGCAGGCATGCATGCTCTGAAGTACGCCTATATGGCTGTAAAAACCGGGGATGCGGACACTGCGATTGCAGCTGGCTCTGAAAGATTTTCGGCTTCGCTGGTGGCCAACCAATTTGAGGATGAAGTGCACAAGCTGGAAGAGCTGGAGCAAAATCCTTATATCAGCTTTGATAAAGAATTTTTACGCTGGATGCTTTCTGACGGTGCTTCTGCTTTCCTGTTAAGCAATAAACCCAATCCTGAAGGGTTAAGTCTGAAAATAGAATGGATAGAAGGTATTTCTTATGCTGATGATATGGAAGCCTGTATGTACTGTGGCGCTGAAAAGCAGGAAGACGGCACCTTGAAAAGCTACCTGGAATTTACACATGAGGAGCTGAACGAAAAATCAGTGATGAGCATCAAGCAGGATGTGAAGCTGCTAAGTCCTAATATTGTTCCCCTTGGTGGCAGGCCTTTGCCCGAGTTGTTTGAAAGACGTGGTTTGAATCCTGACGATATTACCTGGTACTGCCCGCACATGAGCAGCAACTTCTTTAAAGATAAGATTTACGAAGAGCATCTGAAATTAGGTCATCATATCCCTTATGAAAAATGGTTTGTCAACCTTAGCTATGTAGGCAATGTAGGTGCTGCGTCGGTTTATTTTATGGTAGATGAGCTTTTGAGCAGCGGTAAACTGAAAAAAGGAGATAAGATATTTTTACTGGTTCCGGAAAGCTCCAGGTTCAGCTATATGTATGCGCTGCTGACAGCAGTATAGCAAACAACCGGTTTTCTAAAAGTTTTAAAAGATCATTCAGGGTATTAGAAATAATACCCTTTTTATTTCAGTGCACGTCAATGTCTGGGAGAAGACTCCTGTTCCAAAAAAATCTGTGCAGGTACTGATCTGTTTTGTATCTAAATTTGTATATTCAGCTATCAGGCTATAAAAATCCGCACATGAAAAAAATTATACTATCACTTTTGCTGCTGACTGCTTTTTGCCAGGAGGCATGGTTACAATCCTTATACGAATGGAAAGAGGGGAAATCAGGAAATTACACGTATAAATATGTAAGCGGCGATCCGCTGCAGGTACGAATCTATACTTTATCTAACGGGCTTACTGTAATGCTAAGCCCTAATAAAAAAGAGCCACGTATTACCTATCACATGGCTGTAAGAGCCGGCAGCAATACAGACCCGAGAGAGCATACGGGTCTGGCTCATTACCTCGAGCACATGCTGTTTAAAGGAACTGATCAGTTCGGCTCGCTTGACTGGACCAGGGAAAAGCCTTTATTGGATAGCATTGATGCGTTATATGAAATGTATAATACAACAACAGACACTGCTCAGCGCCGCGCCATTTACAGGCAAATAGATGAAGTGTCGGGGCGTGCTTCAAAATATTCCATAGCTAATGAATACGATAAAATGATGACGGCTATGGGTTCGCAAAGAACCAATGCGCATACCTGGGTGGAAGAAACCGTTTATGATGAAGATATACCATCGAATGCTGAAGATCGATTACTGGCGGTTCAGGCCGAGCGTTTCCGTAATCCCATACTTCGCATTTTTCATACTGAGCTGGAAGCTGTGTACGAAGAAAAGAACCGTACGATGGACAATGATGGCTGGAAAGTAATGGAAGCCACTCATAGCGGGCTTTTCCCTACACATAATTACGGACAGCAAACTACTATTGGCACCATAGAGCATTTGAAAAATCCTTCATTAAAAGCTATCAGGGATTATTACTATCAATATTACGTACCCAATAATATGGCAGTAGTAATGTCGGGGGATTTTGATCCGGATGTAATGATCAACAAGATAGACCAGGCTTTCAGCTACATGAAAGAGCAGCCGGTTAAAGAATATAAGCCAGTTCCGGAGCAACCTATTAAAGGCCCTATTGTTAAAGAAGTTTACGGCCCTAATGCAGAAAGTATTACCATCGCGTTCCGTACAGGACCCTATGGTACAAAAGAAGATCTTGTATTAAAAGCCATTGACAATGTATTGGCTAATGGCAAAGCCGGTCTTTTAGACCTGAACCTCAACAAACAGCAAAAAGTGTTAGGAGCCGGATGCGGTATAAGGCAGTACAAGGATTATGGTGTATTTACTTTCAGCGCCTCTCCAAAGCAGGGGCAATCCCTGGATGAGGTAAAGGCCTTACTGCTGGCACAAATTGATTCCTTAAAACAGGGCAGGTTTGATGATAAATTACTGGACGCTATAGTTGCCAATTATAAGCTAAGAGAGCTACAGGCGCAGGAAAACAACAGCTACCGCGCCAATGCTATGGTTGACAACTTTATTAAAACCAAAGGCGAAGGATGGAAAACAGAAGTGGCAAAGCTGGATGAAATGAAGAAAATAACCAAAGCCCAAGTTATAGAATATGCCAATGAATTTTTTACCGGCGATAATTATGTGATTGTTTATAAAAGGAAAGGGGAAGACAAAAGCATTGTAAAGGTTGAAAAACCGGCTATTACGCCGGTAGAAACCAATGCCGGCAAACAATCTGATTTTGTTAAAAAAATAGATGCCATGCCACTGGCTCCTATTGCACCACGTTGGGTAAACTTTAAAACGGATCTGCAAAAAAGTAAAATTGCGAATGCAGAATTACTGTACGTGCCTAATAAGGAAAACAGCCTGTATAGTCTTTATTTCCGTTACAATACAGGAAGCTGGAATAATAAAAAGCTTCCTATAGCGCTTAGTTATCTTCAATACCTGGGTACAGATAAATATTCTGCAGAGGACATTACCAAAGCGTTCTACCAATTAGCCGCCAACTTTTCTGTAAACAGCGGAACGGAGGACTCTTATATTCAGTTAAATGGGCTGAATGAAAACTTCTCTAAATCTTTAGCATTGTTAGAACACCTGATCCGGAACTGTAAGCCCGATGAGGAAGCGCTTGAGGGCCTGAAAAACCGCCTGCAAAAAGCAAGGGCTAATGCAAAAACCAGCAAGGGATCAATTATGCAGGCGCTGAACAGTTATGCTGCTTATGGGGCCACTAATCCTTTTAATAATGTGCTGAGTGATACTGAGCTGAATGCCCTTACTGCACAGGAGCTGGTAGCTATCATAAAAAGTCTTGTGAAATACCAGCCACAGGTTTTATACTATGGTCCTTTAAGTACTGCAGCACTTACAGCAGAAGTTAAGAAATCGCATCCAATGCTTACAGCCTGGTCTCCGGTGCCGAAAGCCGTTAAATTTAATCGCACGGTTCAAAACGAGAACCAGGTGTTCCTGGCTTATTATGATATGGTACAGGCCGAAATGACATGGGTACGTAATTTGCTGCCTTACGATTATAACAAAGAGGCCGTTGTAGATTTGTTCAACAGCTATTTTGGAGGGGGAATGGGATCTATCGTTTTTCAAACCATCCGTGAGTCAAAAGCATTGGCCTATTCTACTTATGCCTATGTAGGCACTCCTGCTAAAAAAGAAGACCCTTTTTCCTTTACAGGATATGTAGGAAGTCAGGCCGATAAGTTACCCGAAGCTATTACTGCAATGACCGAGTTGCTTAATACTTTGCCGGAAAGGGAAAATGCGTTTGAAAACGGGCGGCTGAGCACTTTAAAAGATATTGAAACCGGGCGTATTGAAAAAACCGGGATCATTTTCAGCTACATTGGTGCTCAAAAGAAGGGATTGGCAGATGATCCTCGAAAAGTAAAATATACACAGATAAAAGGACTGAAATTCAGTGATATCAAAGCGTTTCATGATAGTCAGTTAGCCAACGAAAAATATAGCTACGCAATTATCGGAAGCGAAAAAAATATGAGCCCTGAAAACCTTTCAAAATATGGCACTGTAAAAGTGTTAAGCCTGGAAGAGTTATTTGGGTATTAGTAATAGGATTTTGTTTCCTATATCCAGCGAGTTTATGTTCCAGGCTTTTATCAAAGGGGCAGAACCCGCCGGCTTTTTATAACGCAGGATATGACTGGCATAAGGGTCTTGCTATGCTCCCCCCGGCAGGGAAGGAAATAAAAAACGAGCCAATTATTTCCAATAAATTTAAACTATGAAAGCATGCTTCTTCGTTCTCATGCAAATTTTATTTGTCTTTGTTGCAGGATCGCAAAATATAATTCATGATGATTTCGAGAATAACTCTGCAGCTAACTGGAACTTGCATTCAAAACAGATCAACGGTTTTAAAGGCCAGTCCTCTAAGGGATACTTGGTTACTTTAGATAAAAGTATTTCTCATTCTGCAAATACGTCTATTAAAATCGAAAGAAAAGATCTCGGTAAACGAGCAACCTTTGGCTCCTTTTGGCAGAATGTAGAGGGGGATTTTAAAGGCAAAAAGAATAGTACTATCGATATATATGAAATCCGAGGATTTTAACGGGATAGTGAGGCTTTGGAATGTAATGGAGGATTCTAACAATAATAAAATAAATATCTACAAACCATTAAACCCAACAACAATAAAGGGCACTACTGATTGGGCCAGATATGATATTTCATTCGATGTATTAACACATACAAAAGAGATAACTGTCGGAATAAGATTAGTTGGAACCGGAACAGTATGGTTCGACGATTTTACTATGACAACCTCTCCGATTTTACCAAAAGCGCATTCAGCCAAAATAAAGAATTTGCTTGAAAAAAACATTATTCCTCTTTCAGAAATGACGCTGAATAATGAAAGGGAAAAGAACTTTATTTCTCATCTATGTGGCGATGCAAAAGTAATCGGACTTGGAGAAGTTACTCATGGCACTAGCGAAGCATATACGTTCAGAGCAAATATTTCTAAATATCTTATTGAAGAGAAAGGATTTAACACAATCTGCCTGGAAAATAGCTATGGTTGGACTGAACGATTAAATGAGTATATACAAACCGAAAATGGAAACCTGGATTCTTTGATGAAAGATAATTTATTATCCATCTGGAGAAATCAGGAAATGAAAAGCTTCCTTGAGTGGCTTCAAATGTATAATCGTAGTAACAGCAATAAAGTTCAAATTAAAGGAATAGACTATTCAGCGCTACATCCTAATATTGATATTATTAAAAAGGCGCTTTTGAATGTAAGTGATGAGGAGTTTACAAGATGGACAGATTCTTTGAGCTGTCTTTTAGGCTATCTTGACAAAGAATATCATAACGGTAATAAGAAAGGGTATAAAAGGAATAATAAAATCTTCATTAAAAGCTACCTTAAAAGTTACGATCTGGCTTTAAAAATGGAAGACCGACTGGATATTATTAAAACGCAATTAGATGAAAAACGTTTTTCTGAACTAAAGTCTGCATTATACAATACCAGACTTGGTTGTTATAATTTTTATAAGTTTTATAGGATAGACAAAAAGCAACCAGGGAGAGATACGATCATGGCAGCCATGGTCCACTTATTTTTGAAGGAAAATCCCAATAACAAAATTGTAATCTTCGCCCATAACGCACATATTTCGAAAGAAGTATTGTATAAGGGATCTAACGGAGGAGGAATGGGTTATCACCTCAATAAGTTTTTTCTGGGCAGCTATAAAGCAATAGGTATGGGAACAGCAAGTGGAACATACTCATACACAGAAGACCGGTTTATTACTGAAAAAAGCTATCTTCTGAAAACTATTTTTAATCCTCCGATATCAGGATCAATTGAGCATATATTTTCAGAGGGGAAAGTCCCTGATTTTTTTCTTGATTTAAGTAACACCGAAACAAACAGTTTGCCAGAACTGTATTTCAGACTTATTGGTTATAAAAAGGAAAATGGGAATGAAAATTACCTGAAAGTGGAATTAAGTAAGCTATTTGATGGTTTCATTTTTTTAAAAAAAACCCATGCATCCCAATCTTTTTAAAGCCGCAGGGAATAATGATAAATGAGCTCTTATTATAAATTGCCGCTTGAAAGGGAGAAGTTTTTATAAACAGAAAAAAGCCATCTGACTCATAATCAGATGGCTTTTTCAGTAAATATTACAAAGCGTATTAAACGTTATACATCATAAGTAGTAGAAGCCGTATCGCCGCCTCTTCCTGTCCAGTTGGTATGAAAAAACTTGCCGCGTGGCTGATCTAATCTTTCATAAGTATGTGCACCAAAATAATCGCGCTGTGCCTGCAGCAAATTGGCCGGCAGCCTTTCTGAGCGGTACCCGTCATAATAATTGATACCTGCGCTTAAACACGGAACAGGAATGCCGTTTAACATAGCTGTGGCAGTAACTGTCCTCAGCCCTTGCTGGCAGGCCTGTATCTTTTCAGCAAAATAGGGATCTAATAACAGGTTGGTCAGCTCTGGATTTTTATCAAATGCCTCTTTGATATTTCCTAAAAAGCGGGAGCGGATAATGCAACCACCTCTCCACATTAAAGCAATATTACCATAATTCAGCTCCCAGCCATATTCTTTGGCCGCTGCACGCATCATCTGGTAGCCCTGGGCATAAGAAATTACTTTAGCCGCGTACAGAGCATCGCGCAGCTGATCAACAAACTGTTTCCTGTCTCCGTCAAAAGAAGGCTTAGGCCCTGCAGTCAATACTTTTGAAGCGGCTACCCGCTCTTCTTTTAAAGCAGATAAACATCTTGCAAAAACCGATTCGGTAATTAACGTAAGCGGGATGCCTAACTCTAATGCTACCGTTCCTGTCCATTTGCCGGTACCTTTTTGTCCTGCAGTATCTAAAATTTTATCAATGATCGGCGTGCCATCTTCTTTATAAGCTAAAATATCGCGGGTAATTTCTATCAGGTAGCTGTCCAGCTCGCCTTCGTTCCATTCTTTAAATACTTCGTGCATTTCATCAGCGCCCATACCCAGCACATCTTTCATAAGCTGGTACACTTCACAAATCAATTGCATGTCGCCATACTCAATGCCGTTATGCACCATTTTTACAAAATGACCGGCTCCTCCATCTCCTACCCAGTCGCAGCAGGGAGAGCCATCGGCTACTTTTGCAGCAATGCCCTGGAAAATAGGCTTCACCTCCGGCCAGGCATCTTTAGAGCCTCCCGGCATAATAGAAGGGCCCAGCAAAGCGCCTTCCTCACCACCCGATACACCGGTACCAATATAAAGCAGTCCTTTGCTTTCTACGTATTTCACCCTCCTTTCAGTATCGGGGAAATGAGAGTTTCCTCCATCAATAATAATATCTCCTTTATCCAGATGTGGGATCAGCAATTCTATAAAGTCATCAACCGGCTTACCCGCTTTCACCATCAGCATTACTTTACGCGGAGATTTTAAAGAGGCTACTAATTCTTCAATAGAATGTGCGCCCTGGATGTTTTTTCCCTTAGCCCTGCCGTTTATAAAATGATCTACTTTTTCAACCGTACGGTTATAAGCTGTTACCCGGAAGCCTTTGCTCTCCATATTCAGGATAAGGTTTTCACCCATTACCGCAAGGCCAATAACACCTATGTCTGATAATTCTGCCATGATTTATTATTAATTAAAATGTGAGATAAAATTTAAGCGCTTTCTAAAGCGTGCCAAACTTACATGAAATTTTTCATTCATAAATTATACAAAGGAGAATGGGCAGGTTACACCCTGCCACTTAACCGGTTTTCAAAATGCTATTTTTAAGCTGAGAACTATAGAAAAATGAATAAACACCTGTCGTGTCCGATCCGGGAGTTGCTTATAGAAGATATTTTCCCCGATTTTACGCTTCTTCCTGCTACTCATTAAGAGCCTGGTAGGCGCAAATTTAAGTTTCTGGATAAAAAGCTGTACCCGGATAAAGAAACGAATCGAAATGTGCGCTTTGTAAACAAACTAATAAAAGTACAATGGAAGAACGGCGTAGAGCAGTGTATACTGGTACATATTGAAGTGCAGGAATATGATGATAAGCCGCTTGCACACAGAATATTTTAAAACATGGTTTTATTTCTTGTCTTATGCAAAGCTGATTAAAAAGGAATGCTTTTAAATTTACAAAGTGAATAAGATGGACAAAATACC
>DAOLFI010000107.1:0-8105 GCA_035326385.1 Niabella sp. | reverse complement strand
AAATGCAGCGGTACCGGACTCTGATGGGCGTTACGTTTGTTCTTGGGATAGCATTTGTAGTTTGCCAGATCATGGGTTTTAGCGAATTATGGAACCAGAATGTCAGGTTTAAAGGGTCTTCCGGAGCAGGTCAGTTTTTTTATGCGATTGCAGGACTGCATGCTTTACACGTAATAGGAGGCATGGTAGCACTTTTGGTCATGGTGGTAAAATCTTTAGCAGGAAAAATAAAGCTGTACAGTGCAGTACCGGTAGAGGTAATGTCTATTTACTGGCATTTTGTAGATCTCCTGTGGTTATATTTATTAATATTTTTTATAATTGTCGGATAAAAATTTATTGCAAGGAATGGCACACGAAGCAACAGTAAACACACATCGTACCAAATGGTGGAGCGGGGGTAAGAGCCCTTTTAATATTGAGTACGGAAAAGTGATGATGTGGTATTTTTTAATGAGCGATGCCTTTACTTTCGGCGCGTTCCTTATTTCTTATGGTACTTCCAGGTTCAGCCAGAATTTCTGGCCCGATCCTAACGTGGTATTTAACGCTTTGCCTGGTGCCGGCCATGCCAACCTGCCGCTGGTATTTGTAAGTATCATGACCTTTATACTTATCATCAGCTCGGTAACTATGGTGCTGGCGGTACATGCCGGCCATAACAGGAATAAGGCAGAAGTGCAGAAATGGCTTATATGGACAATAATTGGAGGATTGGCGTTTTTAGGTTGCCAGGCTTTGGAATGGCATCACCTTTTAACAGCAGAACATGCCACACTGGTTGATGGGCAAATAGAATTGATTACCCAAACTACCAGGCAAAACCCCTGGGGACAACTGGTACACGGCCCTGAGCTTACTACTGCCCTGCAAAACTCATCTGTACATACTCTGGCAACTCTGGTAGAAGGGCATCATTTATCTGCTGCTTCTCATGCCGAGCTAATGCAAACACCCAAAGATCAGCTGGTGCAATTAATTGCCAACAGTCCTGATGTGCATATACGTGAAAAAGGCCCTGCTGCCTTTGGAGGCTTCTTTTATGGTATTACCGGCTTTCACGGTTTTCACGTATTCAGCGGTGTGATCATCAATATTGTGATGTTGCTGATGACAAGGGCTAATGTTTTTGAGAATAAAGGACATTACCTGATGATAGAAAAGGCCGGGTTATACTGGCACTTTGTAGACCTGGTTTGGGTATTTGTGTTCCTGTGCTTCTACCTGATATAAAGAGCATTATTTTATAGTATAGTACTTAGATTTAAAGTTTAGAATTTATAAAAAGTTATGAGTAATCATTACGATCCTACAAAAGATATTTCTCCTTCGGCAGCCTATCCTGAAGTGAGCTTTCATCATCATTCTGATGATACAACTTTTAAGAAAAGGGTTTGGAGAACTACCTGGATACTGTCTATTGTTACAATAGCGGAACTGGCTATAGGGTTCTTTATTTATTTTCTTCATAAGGGAGATCCTTCTTATTTCTTTATCCTGTTGCTGAAAGGCATTGTTTGTATTCTTACACTTGCCAAAGCTTATTATATTGTTTCGGTGTTTATGCACCTCGGGGATGAGATCCGTAATTTTATTATGACCATTGTTGTCCCACTGCTATTATTTATATGGTTTATTATAGCCTTCCTGGCAGACGGGCAATCGTTTAAAACCCTTAAGAATACATACGATAAACATTTTGAAGAAACTACCATGCCTGCTCCGCATCCTGCTGCTCCTGCACCTGCGGAACCGGCAAAAGGGGAGGGACATTAAGGTAACTTTCGTTAAGATATTTAAACGGCTGAAACTCTTGTTCAGCCGTTTTTGTTTTTTGATTCACCTCTATCGTGCGGACACGTCTTTAGTTTGTTCTTTTTTGTGAAATGCTATATGTCCTTCCCTCGGGGGAGGTTGTCCGCGGCAGCGGAAGGAGGAGATATCACCCTCCCCTTTGGAGGGGGTGGCCGCAGGCCGGTCCAAAGTGGGATATATGTTTAATGGTCAATAAAGTAAAATGTCGTCCTGAGCCTGACGAAGGGCATTAATAATCAATCGTTCAGGGCTTCGTCAAGCTCAGCCTGACAACGCGTATCTTGTTCAGGTCTCTTTTAGGGAGTCCTCTGGGCCTTCGGACCAGACCTGGACATACCGTTACTTGGTTGTTTTAGAAGCCTATTCTTTTCTTGCGCAGGTCTGTAGTATAGCAATAGGCCGGGCTAACCTGTGCATTGATGTTACTTTATTAATTCTATCAGCAAAGTAACGGTAATGCACTGGCCGGTCCGAAGATCCAGAGGTGAGCGTTTGAAAGTGACTTTGACAAAGTAACAAAACGAATTAAAAATACAGGGAGCATAAAAAAAAGCGATCCATAAAAATGGGCCGCTTTATTACTTATCTCTAACTACAAAAAATTACATACATTCATGGAAGGTTCTTTGAATCACCTCTAACTGGTGATCTTTAGAAAGCCTTACAAAGTTTACGGCGTAACCTGATACCCGTATAGTCAACTGCGGATAGTTTTCAGGATGGTTATAAGCATCCATCAACAATTCCCTGTTCAATACATTCACATTCAGGTGGTGCGCATTTTTAGCAAAATAACCATTCATCATATCCACCAGGTTTTCGATCTGCTCTTCTTTTGTGGCACCCAGTGCTTTAGGAATAATGGAGAACGTATTGGAAATACCATCCTGGGCTACTTCATAATTCAGTTTTGCTACTGAGTTTAAAGAACAGATAGCTCCCGAAGCATCGCGGCCATGCATGGGGTTGGCACCCGGAGCAAAGCTTTCGTGGGCGGGTCTGCCGTCCGGAGTAGCTCCCGTATTTTTACCGTACATAACATTGGATGTAATGGTAAGTAAGGAAAGGGTAGGGGTAGCGTTCTTATATGGAGTGTGCTTGCACAGCTCGGCATAGAAGAATGCAGCTACTTCTTTTGCAATAAGATCTACGCGGTCATCATCATTACCGTATTTAGGGAAATCACCCTCTGTTTTAAAATCAACAGCCAGGCCAATTTCATTCCTTACCGGCGTTACTTTGGCATATTTAATAGCAGACAAAGAATCAGCAATAATAGAAATACCTGCTGCACCATAGGCAACATCTACATGCGGATTTGTATCTATCATGGCCATCTGGGCTTTTTCATAATAGTATTTATCATGCATGTAGTGGATGATATACATAGATTTTGCATATACCCTTGCCAGCTCTACCATTGCTTTTTTAAAGTTGTCCATCACCGCATCGTAACTCAACGGGCCTTCTGGTAAAGCGGGAACATTTTTCAGTATTTCAATACCATGCTCTTCTTCCCTGCCGGTATTTAAGGCAAGTAACAACGCTTTTGGCAGGTTTACCCTTGCTCCAAAATGCTGGATAGACTTACCAATAGCCTGGTGCGATACGCAACATGCAATGCCGTAGTCATCACTTCCTCTTGAAGCACGCATCAGGTCGTCATTTTCGTATTGGATAGAAGAAGTGTCTACAGATACCTGTGCACAGAATTTTTTGAAACCTTCCGGCAGATCTTTACTCCAAAGCACAGTAAGGTTCGGCTCAGGAGAAGGACCAAGGTTATATAATGTTTGCAGGAACCGGAAAGAGGTCTTTGTTACTTTGGTTCTGCCGTCAAATAACTGCCCGCCAATAGACTCTGTAACCCATGTGGGGTCGCCACCAAAAATATCATCATAAGAACCGGGACGCAGATGACGTACCAGCCTTAATTTAATTACAAAATCATCGATCATTTCCTGGGCCTGGGCTTCGGTAATGACACCTTCTTCCAGGTCTCTTTCCATATAGATATCAAGGAAGGTAGAAACATTACCCATGGACATAGCCGCACCGTCCTGCTCTTTAATAGCAGCAAGGTAGGCGAAGTACACCCATTGTATAGCTTCCTGTGCATTGCCTGCGGGTTTAGAAACATCGTAACCATAAGAAGCTGCCATTTTCTTAATATCTTTCAAAGCGGCTATCTGCACCGCTACTTCTTCGCGCAGGCGTACTTTTTCATCATTCATTTCGCCGCCAATAGCTGCAGCATCCTGTTGTTTGAAAGCGATCAGCTGATCGGCACCATATAAAGCCAGTCTCCTGTAATCGCCAATGATACGGCCACGTGCATAGTTATCGGGCAAACCTGTTACAATATGGTTACTCCTGTAAAGACGGATCTCTTTATCATAAGCCGAAAAAACAGCATCGTTGTGATTCTTGGCGTAATTGAACACTTCCTTTACAGAAGGGTCTATTGTCAGTCCCCTTTCTTCCAAAGCGCTTTCAACTAATTTGATACCACCAAAAGGTTTTATAGAACGGCGAAGCGGCTCATCGGTTTGCAGGCCAACGATCAGCTCTTTTTCTTTAAGTATATAACCGGGTTTGTGGCTGGTTATGGTAGAGATAGTTGCAACATCCACGCTTCTCAATCCGTTATTATCTCTTTCTTCTTTTAAAAATTCTCTGGTTTTATTCCAAACTGAATGAGTCCTTTCTGTTGCATCTTCCAAAAAGGAAGCATCTCCCAGGTAAGGCGTAATGTTGGCATAAATGAAATCATTTATATCCAGTGTCTTTATCCACTTAGTACCCAAAAATTTTGACTGTTTGACGTCGGCTTCTGTTATCATTTTATTTAATTTTTTGAAGTTAATTTTTGTGTTGTGAGAAGTAAAGCTACTCTCTCAAAGTGGCGTAAATGCTGACTTCCGTCATGAAGGAACATGATTGAGGACATGAACGTGAGATCAGGAAGGTAAGAGTGCGGGTGTGAAAAAACAATAAGCTGAGGTAAGCAATATTTTTTCATAATCTGTGGCAACTATCTTATCAAAAACATGATTTATTTCACTATGATATTAGTTAGCCCTTCCTCCTCGAAAATTTGTTTTGTCTTATTTTTAAGATCCTGTGTAGGCGTTTTTACATCTGATAAAAGATATTCCTGTCCCATTTCGGCATATTTAGGTACGCCCAAAGTATGATAAGGCAATACTTCTACACGTTCTACTCCTTTAATAGAAGCGCCGAACTTAGCCCACTCATGCAGGTCTTCATCGCTGTCGTTCCAGCCTGGTACCAGCACATAGCGCAGCCAGATGCGTTTATTGAGCCCGCTTGCTTTATGGGCAAACTCTAAAATAGGAGATAGCTGAACTCCCGTGAGCTTTTTATGTGTATGCGGATTGATATGCTTAATGTCGAGCAGTATAAAATCAGTGTACTCCAGCAGATCTTCTACATGATGGTTCCAGACAAAGCCATTAGTGTCTAAGGCTGTAGTATATCCTGCTTCTTTTATGGCTTTAAATAAAGGCAACAGGGCTTCAGCATGCAGCAAAGGCTCTCCCCCTGAAATAGTGATCCCGCCACGTTTGCCAAAATATTCCTTTTGGCGCATGGCCTTATCGAAAATTTCCTGCCAGCTCATTTCTGTACCTCCCTGGATAGGAATAGTATCAGGGTTCTGGCAATAAAGACATTTTAAAAGACATCCCTGCGTAAATACTACCATTCTCACACCCGGCCCATCCTGTGTGCCAAAGCTTTCTATATAATTTATTTTAATCGGTTTGCTCATTGTTTTTGCAGATTAAAAAGGAAAAAATCCTGTTAAAGAGATAAGTGCTCTATGCAAAGGTAAATTCTGCAAGGTGGCAGGGAGCATGAGATAAATCATATACGGGATTGATTTTGCTTTGAGTTATTGTACACAGACTTTAGTAGTTTAGCCCATTTTCTATTATTAATATACTGAACTGATGATGCAGAAGAATAACAGGTGGTTGATAGCTACTATGGGCACCTTAATGCAGCTTTGCCTGGGTACTGTATATGCCTGGAGCTATTTTCAGAACCCGATATCGGAAACGTACCGGTGGAGTAACAGCCAGGTAGCCTGGGTGTTCAGCATCGCTATTTTTATGTTAGGCATTGCAGCTGCTTTTGGAGGTACATTGATGCCAAAGTACGGTCCCCGGAGATTAGCCACCATTGGTGGTGTATTGTATTCGCTGGGATATTTGATTGCGGCCTTTGCGTTACAGCAACATAACCTGGTATTACTATACCTGGGTTTTGGCATTATTGGTGGTATTGGGCTGGGGTTGGCTTATGTTACCCCTGTGGCTGCTGTTTCCAAATGGTTTCCTGATAAGCAAGGGCTGGTAACTGGTATGGTGGTGATGGGCTTTGGCCTGGGTGCTGTGCTCATGTCGAAGGTACTGGCTCCTGTATTTATAAAGGTTACCCATAATAATATGTCTGCCGTATTTATTTATATTGGTGTTACCTTACTGGTGCTTACAACTTTTGCCGCCTCTTTTTTAAAAATGCCTCCTGCCGGTAAAGCTGCTTACGATCCGCTGCATCCAGAACCAACCGGGGATTCAACGCCTTTATTGCAGATTATTTTTACCCGGCAATTTGTATTAATGTGGCCCATTTTTACCTGTATTGTAGTTGCCGGGATGGTTTTTATATCCTTCCAGTCTCCGCTGTTACAGGATTTGCTAAAGCTGAATATGCCGGCCGGAACTGATCTTGCTTCTGATGAAACGCAGCATTACCTTATAGCAGCGGGAGCTACGCTGATAGCTTTAAGCTCAATATGCAATGGTTTGGGACGGTTGGTTTGGGGTGCATTATCTGATAAAATAGGTCGTTTGCAGGCTTTCCGGATCATATTAATCTTACTAGCCGTTATATTTGCCTTACTGATATTTTTAAAACAACCGGTATTATTTTCTATACTGGTATGCGTAGTGCTGCTGTGCTATGGTGGTGGTTTTGGGGTACTTCCTTCTTTTGTGAAAGAAGTGTTTGGCACTCATAATATGGCTACGGTTTATGGCGCTATGCTTACTGCCTGGGGCGTTGGAGGTATTATTGGCCCGCAGATAGTAGCATTCACTAAAGATAATTATCCTGAAAAAGCCGGTATTTATTCCTTCGGAATCGGGCTGGCTTTGCTATTGATCGGCCTGTTGCTTTCTTTGATCTTTAAAAAGGAAGAAAAAGCGGCTGTTTAAACCGGATATCTTTTGAATCTGCTGCAAAACAGTAAATATGCCATTCCGATAAATTCATTGGGACACAGATGGGGCATATTATTATATCTCACAGATTGGACAGAAGCACTCATCTTGCTCAGGTCTCCAGACCTGGGCATATCCGTTACTTGATTGGTTTAGAAACCAATTCTTTTCACAAGCTAATGAGATCTGTATTAAGTAACCTCAATACACTGGCCCGGAGGCCAGCGCAAGAGGGGCAAATTATTCTTTTGGAGGTAACTGCTGTTTGTCTTTGACTGCCGTAGTGCTTGCTTTGCCCACGGTTTTCATCTGAATAAAATCTACCAGGAAAGAGAAACCCATAGCAAAATAAATATAGCCTTTAGGAATCTTTATCTCGAACCCTTCTGCAATAAGGGTAAATCCTATCAGCATTAAAAAGCAAAGCGCCAGTACTTTAAAAGACGGGTGCTTGCTGATAAATGCCGCAATAGGCTTGGAGGCAGCCAGCATTATAAGCACAGTAACTATAACTGCAGTGTACATGATCCATAATTCGTTTACCATACCTACCGCAGTAATGATGGAGTCGATGGAAAATACAAGATCCAGTACGATAATTTCAGACAGAAACTTTCCAAAGCTGCCGGTTTTTATTTTGACAGGGCTGTCAGGATCTTCCTGTTCTGTTTTATGATAGATTTCTTTGGTGGCTTTATACAGGAGGAATATACCACCTGTTATGAGTATAAGTTCCTTGCCGGTAAAAGTCATGTCCAGAACTCCAAACAGGGGCTTGTCAAGTTTTAATATCCACGAAATAACGGCCAGTAAGAGCAGGCGCATCACCATAGCCAGCCCAATTCCCCAAAGCCGCAGTTTATTGCGTTGGTTCTCAGGTAATTTATCTGCCAGGATAGAGATAAAAATGATATTATCTATACCTAAAACCACTTCGAGGGCGATAAGGGTAAGCAGCGGTATTATTGCATCAGCCATTTATATTATTTATTGTATTAAAACTGTTGGTAGTTGATGTTTTCTATCAGTGTTCCGGGAGTT
>DAOLFI010000106.1:0-8127 GCA_035326385.1 Niabella sp. | reverse complement strand
GTGGAGATTTTTTGGCAAACCCAAGGGGCATGACCTTGTTCCTGGGTTAAGAACACGATCATACCTTTGCTCTTGAAATGGAACAAAAGCGGCATACTGGCTCTTGAATAAAAATTATGTGGAAGCAGGTGGAAAAGGCATTAGGAAGCGGTCCCGTGTGATTACAAAATCTGCATTCAGTTGTAACAGAATTTTTTAAAGACCTTTTATTGTTTCAAAGTATCGTGGCCTGGGAAGCCACGTAAACGATACTGAAAATGTAGTTGAGCAGCAGAAGGGAAGATTTTTGTATGGTTTCAATACATCCTGTCAAAGCTCTTTTATGGCAGAGGATGTGCAGGAGAAATAAATGTGCTTTAAGGATTAAGTATGGGCATAAAAAAAGCAGGACTTAATCCTGCTTCGATTTGTAAGTAAATAATAATTTTACACAAGAACCTCTTCTTCCATTTCAATAAATGCAGCTTCCATTCCGGCGAATTTATGTGACACTAAATCCATGTCCCTACTGATTTTCTGACTTGTGATCTTTGCATAAATCTGTGTGGTGGAAATATTTTTATGCCCCATCATTTTGCTAAGGCTTTCAAGTGGCACACCTTCGGTCAGGAACATGGTAGCAAATGTGTGACGTGCAGTATGGAAAGTTACTTTCTGTTCTGTAATAATTTCCGCTTCCTCTATCAATTTCTTTACATGACTATTGCAGGTTGCATTGGAAGGAACCGGAAAAACATACTCATTACGGGTAACGCCCCTGTATTTCTCAATAATACGTTTTGGAATTTCCAATAGGCGGACGTTTGAAGCAACGTCTGATTTTTTTCTTCTGCTAATGATCCATTGGTGGCCATCAAAGAAGGACTGTATGTTGCTCCATTTTAGCTTTTGAATATCAATATAAGAAAGTCCTGTAAAGCAACTGAAAATAAAGAGGTCTTTTACAAGTTCGTATTTGGACTTGGACGGTTTTAGAAGCATTAACTTTTCTACATCCTCTTTTAAAAGATAGCTGCGATCAGTTTCTTCCATGCTGATTTCATAATCTTCAAAAGGGTTTTGTCGAATCAAGCCTTTTTTAATTGCCAGTTCCGCCAATGCAATAACCGGCATGGTATAAACCCAAACCGTATTATGTGTACACTCCTTATCTATGCGGAGAAAGAAATCGAACTCCCGGATAAAGTCTGAGGTAAGTTCCCGAAACGCCATATCCTCCCTGTGATAGCGTTCCCTGATAAATTCGGACAGATGATTGTAAACGGTCTTGTATTTATTGTAGGTGTTTTGAGAACGTTTGCCCTTGCTGACCATTCTTTCAAAATCCTCATTCTGGTCTTTAAACACTTTAAGGATGGCATCATCCATAACACCGACGCCCAAAAAAGATAGCTTTACTTTTTGTGCAGTTGCAAAGCCTTCATCTTTGAGCATATCATCGTAAATCTTATTGATACGCACCCGTATATTGTCCAATTTAAGATTGGTACTCAGCGCCTGGGCACTTTTGCCCAAAACCCTTCCGTGCTTTAAATCCCAATTGTTGGGGTTGATGTCCAGTTTGGTACTAAAGGATTTTGGTGTTCCGTCAATAGTGATACGTCCCATAACAGGGACGTTCCCGTTCTTCTTTGGTTCATTCTTCTTCAGGTAGAAAAGCAGCTTGAACGTGGATCTTTTCTCTTGTTCCATAACTCAATTGTTTAACGTTTAAAATTAACTTTCATTGAGTTACAAGGGAATATGAAAAACGGTGCAAATGACTGAAATATAGACTATTATATCATCATTCGGTTAATTGTATTCAGTAACGATTTAGTAACCTAACCTTGTCATTTTAAGCCCAAAACTTGTCGGACACCTACTTCCAAATTTTGCCTCACGTTTTATAAACCACTGTATATGAACGGTCTTAACCGTTTTGCTTATTTTTGCTTTCTCCTAATATTTTTTTGTTAAAAAATTTTAGGAAGTCTTTGGGATTGGTCCGTCTATGCGGTCTTTTAAAAATGTGTTTTATAAACTTTGGCCAAACGTTAGCAGGTTATTATCCGGATCAAGAAGAGAAAACTCTTTTTGTCCCCAGGGTTTAATTTGTAAAGCGCCATTGGGGTGAATAGCAATATTACTTGCTAACAACGCCTGATATAAGCCTTCAATATCATCTGCTCTTATATAAACCTGTCCGTAATTCTCCAGGGGGTCCAATTCTTTGAACTCAAAAAAATGGATTTGGATGCCTTCTTTTTCTATCATCAGGTAGTCATCATAACCAGCATTTCCATATTCTTTAAAACCTAACCCGTCAATATAATAACTCCGTGTAACCTCTTTGTTGCGCATTGGTAATTTGGGGTGAATAGCTGTAAGCATGATAGAGTATTAAGAGTTGTTATAAGACAAATTTAATTTAAAAACAGGTAGATTTAGCAGGTAAGATTTAGCTCTTAAAAGGCGGCACAAACAGAATAATATTGCGAAGCGAGGACGCTTCGCACAGCGGTACCATTTGTTCATTTGCCGGCATCCTAACAAACCGGCTACATGATCCCCTGCCACCATTTTTTAAATGCTTGGGTGCTGTCTTTCAGTACTACGGGTTCGCCAATCATAGGCGTCATTAAATGGATGCTGTCTTTTTCTGCAGCTTTTGAAATATTTTCCAAAGGCTCATACCAGGTGTGCATAGCTAAGGCGTACCGGGAGTTGTGCACTGTGAACAGGCGCCTGGGCTGCAAGTCTTTTACTGCTTTAACCAGGTCTTCAGGAACAAGGTGTATGTATTTCCAGTCATTATTGTACTGTCCGTTTTCGAGTATAGCCAGGTCAATAGCACCGAAGCGGCTTTTAATATCTGCAAAATGCGTATCATAGCCCGAGTCTCCACCCAGGTAGATATTTCCAGATGGTGACTGTAACATATAGGAGGCCCAAAGCGACTGGTTCCTTTTAAGGCCACGACCCGAAAAATGACGTGCAGGCAAGGCTGTAATAACAAAGCCGCCACTTACATTGGTATGTTCGTTCCAATCCAGTTCAGTTATTTTGTCTTTTTCGAAACCCCAGTATTCCAGGTGCTCACCAACACCAAGCGGACAAATAACACGCCCTACCCTGTTTTTAAGGTTCAGCATGGTTTTATAATCTAAGTGATCCCAATGATCGTGGGTTAAAATAAGCACATCTGCATCCGGCAGGTCTTCAGGATTGTAAATAGAGGTACCGTTAAAGGCTTTATTAAAAGCAGAAAGGGGCGATGCAGACACTAAAACAGGATCTACCAGGAATTTTTTGCCGCTGATCTGCATGTATAAGGAAGAGTGACCCATCCATACCAGCACATCTTCAGCTGGGCTGAGTTTTTGGAGATCGGTTTTTATAGCAGGAATATCCTTACCAGGCCGGAGGTCCTTGATCTTTTTAAAAAGAAAATCATACATCACCCCTGCCATATTTTTGTCAGAAGAGAAGTTAGGGGTAATACTTTGGTTCTGAAAAGCTCCGTCCCTGTAGTTGGGAGATTTTTTAATGCGCTCCAATCTTTCGCCGGAAGGAGCCTTACCAAAACTGCGCTGGTTGACGAATATTGCCGTACCGGCCACTATAAGGAAGATAATGGATAAGAATACCCACATTGTTTTTCTAAATTTATTTTTAAAAGAAGGTTTCATTATATACTGATGACAAGGAGAAACAAATATGCCTTATTACTTGTTCGCCAAACTGTTGGGAAAATTACTTAAATGGGTTTAAATAAGCTCCGTTCTTGAAAACGGCTTAATATTCATTTTTACTTTAAAGATGTACAAATAAGAGGCCGGTAGCTGGCATTGAGGCGATTTACTACTTCACCTCAATATCATATTTCGTTAATAATCCCGCCAACCCGGCTGTAGAAAATTTTGCTTTCTTTATTCTGTTATTATCAGGGTTGATCATGTAATTATACGCCGTGGAGAAATCCGCTTTCTCCAGTGTGGTTCTGTCGAAGAGAGCTCCTTTTAAATCACAGTTATTGAAAAATGCGCCTGTCAGGTCGCATTCACCAAAATCAACTTCATGCAGCGTACAATCTTTAAACAAAATGCCCTTTAGTTTGAGTTTGTAAAAAGAAGAAAAGGTCAAAGTGCAATTTTTAAAGGTTGCGGAGAACAGGAAATCGTTACATGCATCAAAATGCAGGCCCAGCATTTTACAATCGTGAAAGCTAACATCCCGGATAATACTTTGATGCAGGTTTGCGTTACTGCAATCGCAGTGCTGAAAACTACAGTCAATAAAGCTGCATTGACTTACATTGGCATTAGAGAAACTACAATTTGTAAAAGTGCAGGCTTCATATTCGGCACCTGGTAAGGGCTGCGTGGCACTATCCCTGTTTGTAAATTCCTGTTCAGAGAAATAATTTTCCATTTGTTCTTATATCAATGGTTTCGTTAAAATTATGCATCCCGGCTTCTCAATCTTGCTTCTTCCAGGTCCAACTCACGCTCTTTAGAGCGTATCAGCTCTTCGTCAAATTCTTTCTTATGCAAGAACAGGGATAGCTGTGTTCGCTTAAGCTCTATAATGTTAAGCAACATCTGTTTAAGGCGCGGCGTTGCCTTTTTAGAAGTTTCCCCTTTTTCGCTATTATATCCTTCAATTTTTTGATTGGAAAGGCGTATAATACGCTCATACCTGTTTAATACGGCCTGGAAATGTTCATCTTTACTGATATCATCAGCATAGTTTTTCATAATATACTCAAAGGATGTTTGCGCCAGTTGTAACTTGATCCGCTGGTTATCTAACGTCTTTTTTTCCGCATAGCGGTCTTCTATTTTTAAAAGTTTGATCAAAGGGGCAATGGTAAGTCCGGGTATTACCAGGGTAATAAGTATAACAATAAATGTAATGAACAGGATCAGGAACCGGTAAGGGAACATTGTTTTATCGGGCAGGAAAAACGGAATAGCTAAAGCGGCTGCCAATGATACCACTCCCCTCATGCCGCACCAGGATACCAGGAAAGCTTCTTTGTTGGTAAGTATATAAGAGGTGCCTTTTTTGTTATTGTTCATAAACAGCCGGAAGTAATTAATGCTATACACCCAAACCAGTCTTATCAGAATTACTGCTATTCCTATTATAACACCGTAGAGCAGTGCTTCTTTGATGGTATTATGGGTAAAGTTTTTAGCAAGATAAGGCAGCTGCAAACCAATTAATATAAAAATAAAGCCGTTGAGCAAAAAAGTAAGTGTTTCCCAAACGCTGCTGATCGTAAGCCGCGATTCGTATGTAAATATATGATGCGAATGATAGCTGATGAACAAGCCGCCTGTAACAACCGCAAGCACGCCGGAACAATTAAAATGCTCTGCAACAAGATATATCACAAATGGAGCAATAAGTGTAAGCGCTGTGTCTATAGCTTTGGTTGTGGGGAAGTATTTATGAATAATATAAATAATGCCACCAATGGCCAGCCCTACCAGTATTCCGGCAATGGCCATAGTAAAAAAACTTTGAGTAGCATTCCATAAGCTGAAATGTCCGGTCATAACGGCAAGCAGCGCAAACCTGAAAACAATAAGGCTGGACGCATCATTTACCAGGCTCTCTCCTTCAAGCAGCGTTAATATATTATGAGGCACTTTGAGTTTTCTTAAAACAGAAGTTGCCGCTACTGCATCGGGCGGAGAAATAATACCACCCAGCACAAAACCTAATGCAAGAGTAAACCCCGGAATGAGCGCCTGTGAAAGGAACGCAATAATGGTAGATGTAAAGAATACAAGGCCAAAGCCCAGGCGCGCAATAGGCGTTCTCATTTTGTGAAAATCGGCCCAGGCTATTTGCCAGGATGCGGCAAATAATACAGGCGGAAGAAAAATATAGAAAACGATATCAGGGTTTATTCTGAAAGTGGGGATGCCCGGAATAAAGCTGATAAGCAGTCCGCCGATAACTAAAAAAACGGGATATGCTATTTTTAATTTATTGCCCAGCATAGTGAGGAGCGTTATAATAAATAGCAGGGAAATTACCAGCAGCAGGTTTTTTTCTAACATATCCTAATTTAAGAAAAATTTCCTGAAAAAAATCTATGGAAATTAGTCTTTTTTGTGCGAAAGTGCATACTGCTTTGGTGTGAGACTATATCTCTTTTTAAACTCCATACTGAAGTGCTTCCTGTCCTGGAAGCCTACGGCGTAGCAAACCTCGTACACTGCCAGGTTATTTTGTTGCAACATTTCCGCTGCTTTCTGCAGTTTAACTGATTTGATAAAATCATTTACCGAAAGACTGGTAACCGCTTTCATTTTTTTATAAAGCACCGGGATGCTCATGGCTACTTTCTGTGCCAGCAATGCTACGTTGAACTCCGGCTCATCTAAATGCTCTTCTATAATATGCAGCACTTCTTTCAAAAACGTATTATCCAGCGGGTTTACAATTTTTGGTTTGTCACCCTCCTCTTCCTGTGCCGAAACCAGCAACCCCTGCTGAATGTATTGCTGCACCTTTTCGTGAATCCTTTCGCGCGTAGCCAGCAGGTTTCTTACATTAAGTTCTAATATTTTCCGGTTAAAAGGTTTGGTAAGGTACAGGTCGGCTCCTTTATCCAATCCTTCAATATGATCCTGCTGCGTGGTTTTTGCCGTTAATAAAATTACCGGAATATGGCAGGTGCGCATATCTGATTTGATGCGGTTGCAAAAACTCAGGCCGTCTTCGTTCGGCATCATCACATCGCTTATGATAATATCCGGCAACTGTTCGCTGGCGTGCAGCCAGCCGGTGGCTACATCATCCTTTAATACCACGTCGTATTTATCAGTCAGTATTTCAAAAATAGTATTACGAATACCAGGATTATCATCTACCACTAATATAGAAAGCTGTTTACTGCCTATATAGCTTTCCAGGACCTGAGGCTCTTCTGCCACCTCTTTCGCGGGCGATGGAATTTCCTCTACACTTACCTGTGGCCCTGGTGTGCTGATTGGCTGGTTAAAATGCTCAAAGCCTTTCTGAAGAAAAACGGCAAATGTGGTTGTTCTTTCTTCTGTACTTTCTGCTGCCAAAGCGCTGTCTACCTCTATCCTTGCCCCATGCAGGGCGGCTATTTTGCTTGACAGTGCGAGGCCAATACCATAACCTTTGTTCTGAGAGCCGGAATCATTCACCTGGAAAAAATTATTGAAGAGCTTATCCTTATACTCCGGCGCAATACCACGCCCGCTATCTGTAACAGTTACTTTAATATACGGGCCTTCTTCTGTAATATGTACCTGTATCCTGCCCCCGTCCGGTGTAAACTTAAAGGCATTACTGATAAGGTTAAAAAATACTTTTTCCAACTGCTCTTTGTCAAAATACACTATTTGTTCCTGCGTATCATGAGTAAACGAGATATGCATTTCCCGTGCCAGGGAAATTTCAGTAAAATGCTCATAGATCTCCTTTACAAACGCCACAATATCATAAGGAGCTATTTGCAGTTTCATGTTTTCAGTTTCCGCCTTCCTGAAATCCATCAGTTCTTCTGAAAGGCGAAGCAGATTGTCGGCGTTCTTTTTAATATTTTGAAACTGTTGCTGGAGGTAGTTATCATTAGCCCTGTCTGTAATCATTTTATCAACAGGAGCCATGATCAGTGTAAGATGTGTTCTGATCTCGTGGGTTACATTAGTAAAGAAGTCGAGCTTATTCTGGTGCAGCGCCTCTTCTTTTTTTATCAGCTCCTGCAAATAGAAATAGCGGATGATAAAAAACAGGATGGCAGCAAACAACAGGAAATAAATGAGATAGGCCCACCAGGTTCTCCATATTGGGGGAAGCACTACAATGGACAATTCTTTTGCGGGGCTCCACCTGCCATCATTGTTAGCTCCTTTTATGATTAAAGTATATTTTCCCGGTTTAAGATTCATATACGTAACGGAAGGTTGATCTGTTTCAATCCATTGTTTTTCAAATCCCTTCAGCATATATGCATATTTGTTCTTTTCCGGTTTTATGTAATTCAGAAGAGCAAACTCTATGGTGAAAACATTTTGGTTATACTTTAGCTTTAGCTCAGATGATGGGTCAATTTCGGCAATACCAGGCTGGTTAAGCGTCTTCAAACCTGTAAAT
>DAOLFI010000936.1:0-1713 GCA_035326385.1 Niabella sp. | reverse complement strand
ACCTGTTTCCTGATTTTTCCGATGTATTTGCTGTGGCAAAAAAGAATGGTATCGAGCATATCTTTTCGGCCCAGTTCCTGGGAAATGCCGGGTACCAGGGAAACAGCCTGGCTGGTCGCTCTGCACCGGCTGATATTCCGGGTATTAACGGGGACTATGCTGATGCTTTACACTGGGAAGGAAATCTGTTTCAGAGTTTTGCTGCCAATGACGCCCGCCTGCCGGTAACCTTTGTAACACAAATGATAAGCCCCGCTGATGGCAAATTATACGTTTTATCCAAACCACAGTTTCATAAATATTACGATGAAAAAGTGGTGGGCAGCCCGGGGCAGTCTTCCAAAAATCTTCCCATCATAAGATACGCGGAAGTATTGCTGATTTATGCAGAAGCTTTGAACGAACAAAACGGAGGGCCGAACAGCGAGGCTTACCAGGCCATAGACAAAATACGCAACCGCGCTAAAATTACCCGTTTGCAGGATGTTGCTCCGGCGCTTAGCCAGTCTCAATTCCGTGACTCAGTTTTCCAGGAACGTAGAAAAGAGCTGGTGTTTGAGTACCAGCGCTGGTTCGACCTGGTAAGACGTGGGGCCGATTACTATGTGGCTACACTTAAAGCTGCCGGCAAAACACAGGCTGCTCCCAGGCATATTCATTTTCCAACACCGCAGCGCGAGCTTGACTTAAATCCCAAACTTAAACAACACCCTGACTGGATCAACTATTAATTCTGTTCAAACCAATAAAACAAGTAAAGATGAAAAACCGGATAAGCTTTTTAAAGAAGATCGCTGTTCTTCTGCTTGGCATAGGAATAGCTAATGCTGCCTTTGCACAACAAAAACCTAATATCGTTCTCATCCTGGTAGATGATCTCGGGTTTTCTGATATTGAGCCTTATGGTGGTATTGATATAAAAACGCCCAATATCAGTAAACTGGCTGATGAGGGTACCATTTTTAAGGAATTTTATAATAATTCTATCTGCGCACCCACAAGGGCCTCCCTGCTCACAGGGCAGTATCCCCATAAAGCAGGTGTGGGCTATTTCAACGTAAACCTTGGGTTGCCTGCATACCAGGGATTTTTAAACAAAGAGTCTCTTACGCTGGCAGAGGTTTTAAAAAGCGGCGGCTACAGCACTATCATATCGGGTAAATGGCATGTAGGTGATGATAAAGATCAATGGCCTGCCCAACGCGGCTTTGACAGGTCTTTTGGTTTTATTGGAGGCGCCAGCAATTATTATGAGATCAATGACTCAGCTACTGCAGATGTGAAGCTTGTGAAGAATAACCAGCCTTACTACCTTGAAAAAGGGACCTACCTCACCGATGCCATAACTGACAACGCCTTGGGTTTCCTGGACGAGCAGTCCAAAGAAAAGAAACCCTTCTTCCTGTACCTGGCCTTTAATGCTCCACACTGGCCTTTACAGGCCCTGCCCGAAGATATAGAGAAGTACAAAGGCATTTATAGTTCAGGCTGGGACAGCTTGCGGGTGCAGCGATACAGGCAGGCCATCGCAAAAGGAGTATTTGATGCAGATCAGGCCATTGCAAAGCCTGATGAAAATCTTCAGTCATGGAATAAGCTCACTTATGATGAACAGCAATACTGGCAATACCGCCAGCAGGTGTATGCGGCCATGATAGATCATGTAGATCAGGCTATAGGCCGTTTGCTTGATAAATTAAAAGAGCTGAAAAA
>DAOLFI010000105.1:0-8178 GCA_035326385.1 Niabella sp. | reverse complement strand
ATGGAATGGGCCGGGAATAATAAAGAGCTGATCATTCAGCACCTGAACAGGCGACAGAATGAAAGTAAACTGATGTTATGCGATGCTGAAAGCGGAAGCGTAGGAACCATATATACCGAGAAAGACAGCGCCTGGATTGACATTGCGCCCAATTGGGATGAGGATTATGCCAACGGTGGCTGGGATTGGCTGAATGCTGGAAAGGAATTTTTGTGGGCATCTGAAAAAGATGGCTGGCGTCATCTGTACAGCGTGAGCAGGGATGGGAAAAAGGAAACCCTGGTTACAAATGGCAATTATGATGTAATGGATATTGCGGCTATTGATGAAGCTAATGGTTACGTTTATTTTCATGCTTCTCCCGAGAATGCCACTCAAAAATATCTATACCGTACTTCATTAAATGGTAAAGGAGCCTTAGAACGTGTTACGCCTGCTACTTGTACCGGTACCAACAGCTATGAGGTTTCTCCCGGTGCAAGGTTTGCAGTGCATCATTTTTCCAGCTATTACGTACGCCCGGTAAGAGAGTGGATTAACCTGCCTGATCATAAAGCGGTTACAAGTGCCAGCAATGTGGATGCGGCCATTGCAGCAGCAGATAGATCGAAGTCAAATATTGATTTTATTACTATAACAACTGCAGACGGCGTACAGATGGATGCCTGGATAGTAAAGCCTGCCGGCTTTGATCCTTCAAAAAAATATCCTGTAGTGTTTTATGTGTACACCGAGCCCTGGGGGCAAACAGTAAAAGATGTGTATGGTACCGGGCGCAATTTTTTGTACAATGGTGATATGGCAAAAGACGGTTATATCTATATATCTGTTGATAGCCGGGGTACACCTGTGCCTAAGGGAAGGGCATGGCGTAAATCGCTGTATAAAAGTATCGGGGTGCTGAATATTCATGACCAGGCAATGGCTGCCAAAGAGCTTTTAAAGCGTCCTTATATTGACAGCAGCCGCGTGGCCGTATGGGGCTGGAGCGGCGGCGGCTCTACCACATTAAACCTTCTGTTCCAGTTCCCTGAAATTTATAAAACAGGCATTGCTGTAGCCGCAGTGGGTAACCAGCGTACTTATGATAATATTTATCAGGAGCGTTATTCCGGGATACCACAACAGGATGAAACGCCCTATATCAAAGGCTCTCCTGTTACACATGCTAAAAATTTAAAAGGGAATCTTTTATATATACATGGCACCGGCGATGATAATGTACATTATAATAATGCGGATATGCTGATCAATGAACTGATAAAATACAACAAACAGTTCCAGATGATGAGCTATCCTAACCGGTCGCACAGCATATCAGAAGGAGAAGGCACTGCAGCACATTTGTCCACTTTATTTACCAATTACCTGAGACAATATTGTCCTCCGGGAGGAAGGTAATGACACGGGATAACATAAGTAAAAAGAACAGGTGAAAGGCCTGTTCTTTTTGTTTTGAAATAGTTTTGTGCTTTTGATGGATCAGGCAGGTTCAGATACTTCTGGCCAGGTACCAGATCAGAATAATGCTTATAAGCACCATACCGCTTGTAAGATAGGTGATGAATGGGCTGGAGCTGGAATAGTTATCTGATTCCAGCTGTTTTTCTATCTTTTTATAATTAAAATAAGCCATAACGGCGGTTAAAGCGCCTATTGCAACAAGGATCACACCTATGATGCCGGAATAGCCTGTTGGAGGTGCAGCCACCTGCTTGCCCACGATCAGGGAGACCTGCCTGATAAACATTGAAAACTTAACTACAATAAAACCAAAACCCATGATCCCAATACTGGTCCTGATCCATGCCAGGAAAGTTCTCTCGTTGGCGAGATGGTCGTTAGGCTTTCCCTTTTGTTTATTATCCATCTTTTTTATATCAAACGTACATGAAACTTACCGGATTGCAAGCAGGTTTTGCATTCATAAATGTAACAATAGAAGAGATAGTATCAACGCCTGTTATTGTGTACGTATGGAATTAATTTGTGTAATACAATTTACTGTATGGCAATAAAAATATCTACTTCTGAATTTTCTCCATTTTGCGACTTTTCTCCGTAAACTTCAAAATCATAAGTATAACTTCTGTTAAGTTCACTATCCCGTTCCCATATTTCCTGCCATGTTTCAGCAACTGCTTTTGGCATTACTCCTTTCGCAGTAAACTTTTTGAATTTTTGATGTTCAAATGCTCTTCCAACAAGTCCGTCCGGAATTTTATCAAGTGAAGAGACCTTTAAGCCGATTATTGCTGTATATGCTCCTGTATAATCACTTTCATAGTCAGTATAAACGGAATACACATCGTTGCTTACCTTATCCGGGATTTTAGCAATAATATTCTCCGTATAAAGCCTTTCCCATAGCTGTCCTAAATCGGCTGCTGCTTTTCCGTTCTCATTTGTTGTTATAACCGATATTCCAATGATTTTAAGATAACTCATCTGCAGGTAATTTATTTTTAAAGGAAAAAATATTTTATTTGATGCAGCGCATCTTTTATTCTATTTTTTTCAAATGCTCGTCATAAAGTCCTGTTAACAGGCTGTTTCCTTTCTTATCTGTTTTAATGCCTCCGTATTTTGCCCTTTCATATTTTGCTGCCTGTCCTTCCTGGAAAAAGAAAGATTCTGCTCCAATGTTAATGTTCCACTGGTCAGGAGAAGTATATTCAATAAGTTGCTCTCCTTTATTCAGGGGTGTTCGGTCTTTTTGAAACCTGACGCTTCGGGCTACATTGTTAGAGTCGAGTTGAACAACACAATATCCACGTTTTGCAATGTTTTGTGAGCCTATATTTTCCGAGATTTTATAACGCAGGGCCATATAATCTCCCTGCATTAAAGAGCGGGGGTCAACCGGCGCAAGCTCCAGTAATACCAGCTGCCCGTTCTCTGATAATTTTTCTTTTTTTGCAACGGAATAATTGAAATAGACCAACAAAAGAATCAGGTTCAGCAATATAATAAGCCATTTATATTTTTTCATTTGCAGCCAGTTTCTTATGAGTGAATAAATAAAGTGCCGTAAAGAAAATACCTGATGAGAACAGGAGTAGGGATTTGGTCAGCAGTGTGAAATTGAGGTCGTAATAGTACTGTGAAATAAAATATATAAACGCCATAATACCCAGCACCAACCCTGTTTTATAGTTCACTAAGAAACTGAGCAGGATGATCAAAAGGGCGCCCGGTATGGCCGGCGACAGCACGGTTGGTAATAGTGTAAGGGCAGTGAAAATACAAATGATGATTTTCTGTGAGGATTTGGTCGTGTTCAATAGCCTGAACAGTGTAAATTCCCAATAAATGATCGTGGCAATAATGATCACAGAGGATAGCCAAATATAGTCTGGCGATACAGGCAGGATACCTCTTTTACCAAGACATATCAGCCCTGCCAGGAATGATAGGATTACTCCTGTTTTAACCGGATCATAAAGCCTGGACAATGCTTTGCCGGCGGTAATTATTCTGGCTTCTTTCAGGAAAAGATATGTTATAAACAATGCGAATGCTGCAACATAAATATGAATAAGATCGTAAGCTTTATTTAATATGATGAGCGTTAAAATACTGCCGTTCATTATAAGCACAGAAACAAAGGATAGCATATAGTTTTGAACTACACATAATGTGAAAATGGCAATAAGAATAAAGGCGATACTGATCGTGCTTCCGGTCATTTGTAATTTTCCTAACCCGAACCCCAGGAGGATAAAACCTATTATGAAGAATGAAACGCTTAGTGTATCCATAAGTATTTTATCATATTTCCTGTTTATGCCAATAGCTCCGGCTATACAAATCGTTCCGAGAATCAATTGGCCTGTACTTGAATTGTATAATCCTGCAATAAAGAGAAAGCCTAGGAAGGCCAGGCTTGCCAATATCCCTCCTAATACAGACAGTATTTTTATGGTCAGAGACTGGTGATAGCGGCTTTTTTGATAGGCAGCAATAATAGCCTCTTTGTTGAATTGAAGCTCCTTTTCTTCAGTGGTTTGCAAATGTTCAAGCAGATGCTGTATGTTATCTCTATTTCTCATTTTTCCATTTCTTTTGAATATCGATCAGGGTTTTAATGACCAACGTAACGCTGGCTATAATAAACAGGCTAACTAAAAGGAACATCATTTCTCCGTCTGATATTTTGATAAGCAAAGCAGCCCCGATAACAATAAGACTGAACGGAATGGTGGAAAGATAAAATATACTTTTTGCTTTCAGACCGTGCCAGATGCCTGATGCAAATGCTATTGAGGCAAGTAAGATCAATACTGGGAGGGATGTCTTGTAATCATCAAAAATCCCGATAATGATCCCAATAGTGGCGTATGTTACAGCAGCCAGTGCTACAGTATTTAAGAACCAACCAGGGATGTTTACTGTTTTCCTGTACCTGGAAATCAAAATAGCAGTAACCGGTACTGCTGCGTTAATGATAAAAAGTAAGGTAAATACAAAGACTTCCGACCAGTTGCCCGCAACCTGCTGTGCGTATAGAATAAATGTTGTATTAATGAGCAGGAGATAAAGCAGCCATAAGGGCGCAAATCCTGAAATGATAACCCATAATGTTATAAATAGTGTCCAGGCTAAAAAGAAGTCGTACGCATTTGCTCCTGTCTGATAAACCTGCCCGAATACAGCGAACAGAGCACCCACTAAAATCGCTGAACCTGTAAGTATGATATTCCTGGTAGTTATATTGATCTTATGCAAGCATACAAGGCATGTTGTTACAACGATCAGTAGTTCTATAAGGCCCATTTTTGCAAATCTGTGCAGATCTGCCCAATTGTAGGCAAAGAAAAAAACAATACCCGATGCCATAAAACCGATGCCAAGGCTGATAAAAAACAACTGGAGGAACTTTTGCCAGGCTTCTTTATTGTTATATACGTTTTCTTTCAGCGCTTTGTCTGTACCTTGCTCAGTAAGGCTGCTATACCTGCTGATAATGTAAATATCTTCCCGTTGTATATGTTGCATTCGGGTTTTCTTTTAAAATGAAGGACCTTCGCCAAGCCCAGGGAAATTTTTGTTATGCAGGCAAGCGCTTTATTTTACAGCCCTTTTCTTCGCTCTGCCCATAATTCATTGAAGGATTTTTTAGGGAACACGAGCTTGCTGCGATCTTTGGTCCAGGCGCCTGCAATAGAGTTGATCACTTTTGTTTTTATATTACCGTTGGCCATATTCATCCATCTGCGCTTCAGCATTCCTGTCTTCCACATTTTCCAGGCTACTTTTTCCGCCAAAGGCGCATGGCCCTGCTGCTGTGCTTCGTGGCGGTTTTCCAAAAGCAGCTCGTGAAGATTTATTCTTACCGCACATACTTCGGTACAGTTACCACAAAGCGAAGAAGCATGGCTTAAATGCTTCCATTCCTTCATAGGCTTTAAATGCGGTGTAATAACAGACCCGATAGGGCCGCTGTAAGTAGTATCATAGGTGTGACCGCCTATGTTTTTATAAACGGGGCAGGCGTTTAAGCAGGCCCCGCAGCGGATACAGTACAGGGCCTCACGTGTTTTTTCGTTAGCCAGCATATTGGTGCGCCCGTTATCTAACAGTATCACATACATTTCTTCCGGGCCATCAGTTTCTTCCGGTTGACGGGGTCCGGTAACGATTGTACTGTAGGAAGTGATACGTTGCCCTGTTCCAAAAGTTGCTAAAAGAGGCCAGAATAATGCAAGATCTGTCATTGACGGGATCATTTTTTCAATACCCACAATTACGATATGTGTTTTGGGCATGGAGCAGCTTAATCTTGCGTTCCCTTCATTTTCGGTAATGGCAATGCCACCAATATCAGCAATGATAAAGTTGGCTCCTGTAACGCCTACTTCCGCTTCAGCATATTTCTGGCGTAGCTTATCGCGGGCTATCAGCGTTAATTGTTCTGCGCTAAGGTTGGGATCAGTTCCCAGCTTATCGGCAAATAGTCGGGCAATGTCGGCCTTGCTTTTATGCATGGCCGGTGTTACAATATGATAAGGGGTTTCGCCATCTAACTGCTGGATGTACTCTCCCAAATCAGTTTCTATACTTTCAATACCCTGAGCTTCCAGGTGTTTGTTCAGGTGTATTTCTTCAGTAACCATGCTCTTGCTTTTTACCAGAGTGCTGCAATTTTTTTCTTTGCAGATGGCTACAATCTCGTCAATAGCCTGTTTCGAATCTTCGCACCAGATCACTTTTGCGCCGCGGCCTGTAATAAGCGCTTCAAAGTTTTCAAGCTGCTGATCCAGGGTCTCAATTGCCTTCCACTTTAAGTTTTTGGCACGCTCCCGGGCAAGGGATACATTGCTGAACTGTTTTTTGCCTGCAGGCACAGAAGCATTGTACCGGCCTATATTAAAATTAATAACCTGGCGGTGGTCTCTGTCTGCTGCTTTCTCTTTGCTTTTCTTTTGAAAGGCTATTGATGAGTGGGACATATTAGAAATAACAGGTAAAGGTTAAGGATGTAAGGGCTTACTCATGCTCCCGTTTTCATGTGCGGCCACAGCTTGCTCCAGCACCTCGTAAAATGCTGCTCCGTATTTTCTTATTAAAGGCTCTTTTAAAAACTGGTAAACCGGAACTTTTAATTTTTCGCCCAACTTACACGCAGGGCTGCACAGTTTTTTACGTGGTTCATAATTGAGGCGTTCATAGTCACCATGCTTGCCCTTATAGGCTATAATGGGATACAGGTGGCAGCTGATGGGCTTTTTCCATTCTATTTTTCCATCATTATAAGCCTGCTCAAAAGCGCATTTAATAAGACCATTACTTTCACGGTAACCATAAACACAAATTTCATTATCGCTGGGCAGCGTAGGGGTTACCCAGCCAAACTCATCATCGTACACATATCTGCCATTTTTTTCTACTTCCTCAATGGCATCTTTGGTCATATAAGACTTAATTATTTCGTAGTATTTATCTACTTCTTCCAGTTCCTCAACGCTTAATGGTGCGCCCGCATCACCTTCTTCGCAGCAGGCGCCCTTACATTTTGAAAGGTCGCACACGAACTGGGCTTCCACCACATCGTCGCTAAGTATTTTGTTATCGATTATAATCATTATGCAAAAGTAATGCAGCAGATTGATGCGAAGCTTTTATTATTCTTTCGGCTTTATGATTATCTGTGCTTTTTTAACCCTGTTTCGCTCTACTTCGAGCACAGTAAATTCAAAATCGCCTGAATAAACTACGGCGCCTTCATTGGGAAGCTCACCGGATATTTCATTGATCAGCCCGCCAAGGGATTCATTATCTCCACGTACCGCATCAAACGTATTTACAGGAAGCTGCATGATTCTGCACATATCGCGGAGCATAGTGTGCCCTTCAAAAAGGTAGGTGTGATCATCTACTTTTTTGTTATTGATCTCATCTTCATCAAACTCATCTTTTATATCCCCGATAACCTCCTCCTGTATGTCTTCCATAGTAACAATACCGCTAGTTCCGCCAAACTCATCCACTACTATAGCAAAGTGCACCCGCTTTTTCTGAAACTCTAAAAGCAGGTCTTCTATAAGTTTAGAGTCGGGAACAAAATAAGGCGCTCTGATCACAGAGTGCCAGTCAAAATCCTGATCGTATAAGTGGGGAATAAGGTCTTTAGTGTTAAGAATGCCTTCAATTTCATCCAGGCTTCCTTTATATACCGGCAGGCGGGAATATTGCAGGGCTTTTATTTTTTCAATCAGCTCGGTAAAAGGGGTATTGTATTCTATGCCACTTACATACAGGCGGCTGCGCATTACTTTCTTCACCGATATTTTACCAAACTTTACAATACTTTTCATGATGTTTTTCTCTTCAGGGGAGACCTCATCATCTGTTTGCACATCAATTGCCTCATCAAATTCCTGCAGGCTGTTCGCTTCGGCATTATCGGTGCCCAGTACTTTACCAAGGCCATCAGCAACAGAAACGATCCCTTTACTCATCCTTCGCAGTATATAATGAATGATTTCTACAATGAACAGCAATATAGGCCATTCGTAAGCAAAGCGTAAACTGTTTTGCCTTGCCCATACACGGGGAAATATTTCCAGCGGAAAAATGATCAGGAATGCAATAAGCAGCCATTTTAAAGCAATGGAATAGCCACTGTGCAAGTATTCGGGCGGTGTGTATTGATTAATCAGGTAATTGGTCAGGATA
>DAOLFI010000104.1:2301-8191 GCA_035326385.1 Niabella sp. | reverse complement strand
GCTTGGCACTTAATGATTAAACTGATCAAAATGAACTATGCTATAAGATTTTTTATCGCAAAAGCATTATTAATTTTTTTATTTGCAAATAGCAGTGGTCAGCAAACAACCTACTGCAATCCCATCAATATAGATTACGGTTATACGCCTATTCCCAACTTCAGCACCTGGGGCAGGCACCGTGCTACCGCCGATCCTGTTATCGTAAATTATAAAGGCGACTACTACCTATTCAGCACCAATCAATGGGGTTACTGGTGGAGCAGTGATATGCTGAACTGGAAGTTTATTTCAAAAAAATTTTTACGTCCCTGGAATGCAGGGGTGTACGATGAATTATGCGCTCCTGCTGTAGGTATCATTGGCGATACCATGCTGGTGTTTGGTTCCACCTACAGCCGCAACTTTACCATCTGGATGAGCACCAATCCTAAAGCCAATGAATGGAAACCTTTGGTAGATTCGTTTGATATCGGGGGCTGGGACCCCTCTTTCTTTACAGACGATGATGGACGGCTGTATATGTATAATGGCAGCAGCAATAAATTTCCCATGTACGGCATAGAACTGGACCGGAAAACCATGCAGCCCCAGGGCACGAGAAAAGAAATGTACCTATTGGAACCCTGGCGTTTCGGCTGGCAGCGTTTTGGTGAGCACATGGACAATACGTTCCTGGACCCGTTTATTGAAGGATCGCACATGACAAAGTATAACGAGAAATACTATTTGCAATATGGTGCCCCGGGTACTGAATTCAGCGGCTATGCAGACGGGTTGCTGGTGGGTACCGGGCCGCTTGGCCCTTTTGAAGCGCAAAGCGATCCGTTAAGTATCAAATTAGGAGGTTTTGTTCGCGGTGCGGGTCATGGCGCTACTTTTACTGACAATTACAATAACTACTGGCATGTATCCACAACGGTCATTTCTGTAAAGAATACTTTTGAGCGGAGGCTGGGTATCTGGCCTACAGGGTTTGATAGTGAAGGTACGATGTGGTGCAATACTACTTTCGGTGATTACCCGCATTATATTCCTTTGCCAGGTATAAAAAGTGAATACGGGAAAGATGGATTATCACCTTATTTCACGGGCTGGATGCTGCTGAACTATAATAAACCGGTACAGGTGTCTTCCACTTTAGGAGGGTATGTGCCTAACAATGCGGTTGATGAGCTGATGAAAACTTACTGGAGCGCGGCAACCGGAAATAAAGGGGAATGGATTCAAACCGACCTGGGAACGATCTCCACCGTGAATGCCATACAGATCAATTATGCTGACCAGGATGTTGACTCCAATAAGCTGGGTAAATTTACTGATCAGTACCATCAGTATAAATTATACTACTCACCTGACGGAAAAAAATGGAATGTATTAACAGACAAAAGCAAAAACAAGACAGACATTCCCCATGAATATGTACAGCTGGACAGGCCGGTGCAGGCAAGGTTTATTAAGCTGGAAAACATACACATGCCTGCGGGGAGGTTTGCCATTAGTGGTTTGCGGGTATTTGGTAATGGAAACGGGGCAAAACCAGAAGCAGTGCAAGACTTTATAGTGCTCAGAACAGAAAAAGATAAGCGCAGCGCTTTTATTAAATGGCGCCCGGTAGATAATGCTTTTGCATACCATATTTTTTATGGCACGCATCCCGATAAATTATATACCAGTATTATGGTGCACAGTAATAATGAATACTGGATGAAAGCAATGGACTCGCAAAAAACATATTATTATTGTATCCAGGCTATTAATGAAAACGGGGTAAGTGAGAGAAGTAAAGTGATCAAAGTGGAATGAGTAGTATCGCCTGGATGCGACAGCATAGCTTATACGAGGCGTCCTCGCCTCGTATAGCATTACGAAATGCTGTGTGAAGCGTCTTCGCTTCACACTTATATGTTATCGCCTCCGGGCGATTTTAAAAATGTAAACACCATGAGTTATGAATTTGCAGACGGTTACAAAATAAGGGATCAGAAGGGATTATATTTTATGACTTTCACAGTAGCAGGATGGATAGATCTTTTTACAAGGCAATTGTACCGGGATATTCTGGTAAAGAATATGCTTTATTGCAGAAAAAATAAAAGCCTGTTTATAGGTGCTTATGTCATTATGAGCAATCATTTACATGTCATCTGGCAATCTAATGCCGGGTGTATGAGTGATACATTAAGGGATTTTAAATCATTCAGTACAAAAAATTTTATTGAAGCTATAACTTCGGGTTTGGAAAGTAGAAAAGACTGGTTATTGCATATGTTTAGGTATCATGCCCGGGAAACTAATCAGAACAATTTTTGCGAACGAAATTGAATTATATTCATGAGAACCCTGTAAGAGCGGGGTTGGTTAAAAACCCGGAAGATTATATTTATAGCAGCGCTTCGAATTATATTACGGGTAAAGGCATAATGGAAGTGGATTATTTGCTGTAGTGTGTCGCCTGGAGGCGACAGCATAACAAATACGAGGCGAGGACGCCTCGTATAGCAAAAACGTTTCGTATAGCAATTATGAAATGCTGTATGAAGCGTCAGCGCTTCATACTTATATATTATCGCCTCCGGGCGATTTTAAAAATGTATAAAATAAAAATGTATAAAATGGTGTTTATGAAAAATTTAAAATGGGTTGCAGTGGTAATGTTCCTGTTTTGTGCAGGTATTGTTAAGGCGCAGCAAGCCCTTCCTTTCTGGAACGATGTACAAAAGTTTAAGCAGCAAGACAGTGCCGCCTTCCCGGCTTCTGATCAGATCCTGTTTATAGGCAGCTCTTCTTTTACTTTGTGGAAAGATGTGCAGGATTATTTCCCGGGACATAAAATTCTGAACAGGGCCTTTGGCGGCTCCTCATTGCCAGACCTTATCCGGTACCGCTATGAAGTGATATTCCCTTATGCACCAAAGCAAATTGTAATGTATTGCGGTGAAAATGATTTCGCTTCGTCTGATGCACCCTCTGTTGAAACAGTAATGGAAAGGTTCAGGATCCTGTATAAATATATAAGGGATAAATACCCCTCAATCCCGTTTGTTTATGTGTCCATGAAGCCCAGTCCCAGCCGTAAGCATTTACAGCTTAAGTACAAGGAGGCTAATGAATTGATCAGACAGTTCTTGCTGAAAGATAAAAAGGCAAAGTTTGTGGATGTTTATTCTTTGATGCTGAATGAAGACGGCAGTATCATAAGCGATATTTTCCTGGGAGATAACCTGCACATGAATGCCAAAGGGTATGCTATATGGAAAAAAGCGATGCAGCCTTATTTGAAGAAATAAATAATTATCACAGGCGTAACATTTTTTCGCGCTACTTTGTGTTACTTTGGGTTTCCTTTAGGGGGAGATTGCGGAGTAGATATAAAAATATGAAGATCTTTGGGTGTGCCGCTGTTGTGTCTTTTGACCAATAGCTAAACTGGTAAAAAAATATATACACCCAAATCTCTTGTAAAAGTTAAAAATTGCTTTGTATGATAAAGAATCTATGGATTGCTTTTGCGTTTGTTATTTTATTGGTAACCACATCCAATGCGCAGCATAATGACGCAGCAATGAACAGTTTCATCACGTCGCTGATGAGCAAAATGACAATAGATGAAAAAATCGGGCAGCTGAATTTACCAAGCGCCGGTGAGTTCACAACAGGAACTGCTACCAATTCTGATATTGGTCAGAATGTAAAGAACGGCCTTGTTGGAGGGTTGTTCAATATTAAAGGCGTAGAAAAAATAAAGGCTATTCAAAAAGTAGCGGTAGAGCAAAGCCGCATGAAGATTCCCATGATATTTGGTATGGACGTGATCCATGGTTACGAAACTACTTTCCCTATCCCGCTGGGCTTATCCTGCACCTGGGATATGAAAGCTATTGAGCAATCGGCGCGTATTGCCGCTGTTGAAGCCAGTGCTGACGGCATAGGATGGACATTTAGTCCTATGGTGGATATCTCGCGTGATCCGCGCTGGGGGCGGGTTTCGGAAGGAAACGGGGAAGACCCTTACCTGGGATCCCAAATTGCAAAAGCTATGGTAAAAGGTTACCAGGGTAATTTGAAAGCTAATGATAATATACTGGCATGTGTTAAGCACTATGCTTTATATGGCGCCGGCGAAGCAGGCCGTGATTACAACACAGTGGACATGAGCCGCATCAGAATGTACAATGAATACTTTCCTCCTTATAAAGCTGCGGTTGATGCCGGTGTGGTAAGTGTGATGGCCTCTTTTAATGAAATTGACGGCATCCCGGCAACTGGTAATAAATGGCTGCTTACAGATGTGTTGCGGAAACAATGGGGCTTTAAAGGGTTCGTGGTAACTGATTATACAGGTATCAACGAAATGATAGATCATGGCATGGGCGACCTGCAGGCCGTATCGGCGCTGGCATTAAAGGCCGGTATAGATATGGATATGGTAGGCGAGGGTTTTTTGAAAACACTCAAAAAATCTTTACAGGAAAAAAAGATAACTGCGGCTGAAATTGATGCAGCCTGTCGCAGGATGTTGGAAGCCAAATACAAGCTGGGGTTGTTTAAAGATCCTTACAAGTATTGCGATGAGAACCGTGCCAAAACAGAGATTTTTACAGATGCCAGCAGGAAAATAGCCCGGCAGATTGCTGCGCAAAGTTTTGTGCTGTTGAAAAATGAAGGAGGGCTATTGCCGCTTCAAAAATCTGGAAAAATAGCGTTGATAGGGCCTTTGGCCGATGCAGCCAATAACATGGCCGGCACCTGGAGCGTAGCTACAAAGCAGGATAGGTCAATATCTGTTTTGGCAGGTTTAAAACAGGTGTTAGGTAATAGCGCAGAAGTAATGTATGCAAAGGGTAGTAACCTTACTGCTGATGCGGCTTTGGAAGAAAGGGCCACCATGTTTGGTAAAGGGCTGAACCGCGATGCCCGTAATGAAGAAGAGCTGGCAAAAGAAGCGCTGGACATTGCAGCTAAAGCTGATGTGATTGTAGCGGCAATGGGAGAGGCGGCAGAGTTCAGCGGAGAGGCCAGCAGCCGTACTGATTTAGATATTCCTGAAACCCAGCAAAAATTGTTAAAGCAATTACTGGCCACCGGTAAGCCTGTAGTGCTGGTGTTGTTTACTGGGCGTCCGCTTACACTTACCTGGGAAGATAAAAATGTACCGGCTATCTTAAATGTATGGTTTGGTGGTAGTGAAGCAGGAGCTGCTGTTGCAGATGTATTGTTTGGTGAGGTTAATCCTGCTGGTAAGCTTACCATGAGCTTCCCGCAAAATGTAGGACAGATTCCCCTTTATTACGCGCATAAAAATACGGGGCGTCCTTTAGCTGACGGTAAATGGTTTCAGAAGTTCCGCAGCAATTATATTGATGTAAGTAACGATCCACTGTATCCGTTTGGTTATGGGCTAAGCTATACCAGCTTCACTTATGGCGACCTGAAATTAAGCAGCCCTTCTTTAAAGGGGAATCAAACATTAAAAGCAGGTATTGAGTTAACTAATGCTGGTAAGTACGATGGACAGGAAGTGGTGCAGCTGTATATCAGGGATATGGTAGGCAGTGTAACCAGACCTGTTAAAGAGCTGAAAGGATTTCAGAAAGTAATGCTGAAAGCAGGTGAAACCAAGACCATAACGTTTAATATTACCCCTGAAGATTTAAAGTTTTATAATAGTAACCTTAAGTACGACTGGGAGCCGGGCGCATTTGAAATTATGATCGGCAGTAACTCACGGGATGTGAAAGCAGGAAAAATAGAGTGGGTGAAGTAGCGCTTTTTCTTAGGCAGCCCTTGGTACTGGTCTAAAAAAAGTCCCCCGCTGCATTGCGGGTGTTATCATCATCTTGCTCAGGTCTCCGGACCTGGGCATATCCGTTACTTGATAGTTTTAGGA
>DAOLFI010000104.1:0-2201 GCA_035326385.1 Niabella sp. | reverse complement strand
GGGCATATCCGTTACTTGATAGTTTTAGGAACTAACTCTCTTTACAGGTCAATGAGGTCTGTATTAAGTTACCTTAACGAACAGGCCGGGAGGCCTGCACGAGATAGGTACATCTAACATCGTTTATCGGGAGGTTCACCTTTGAGCTCTATGCCCAGTGTATATCTCCCGGGGTAAGGTTAGCTACGTATGATTGAAGTGCCATCTGGCCCTTGGCTACCATCCCTTTCATTTCTATGGGATCAAACACAAGGCCGCCCGGGCCGCCCCCTAAATTATCTTCGGGTTGTATTATGTGTATTTTTAATGGTTTTTTATTTTGATAGCTGCCGGGGATGTTGTCCACAGTAAAGTATTTTTCAATATCGGTTTCCGGAATTCCGGCAGATTTCATTTTTTCTTTTACTTTTTGAATGTAGGTTAATGCTTCATTATACTTGCGTGGCAGGTAAATATCATTGGCTGCTACATCTGTAATAAACATAGCAATGGTCTGCTCCAGCACGCTGAACAGGTCGGAAAACTCTCCCGATGCAGGAACAAAATTTTTGGCTGAATGTGCGATAGTAAAAATTTCTTCTGCACCGGCATCTATTGCAATACCCAGGCCTGCATATTCTCTTACTCCGCCATCTACGAACTGGTATTCCGGGAAGCGCTCGCCAGGCACATGTTTATTTATTTTGATTGGCGGCATAAATACGGGTTGACTGGCAGAAGCCAGCACAGCACGCCTGAACTGATCGGCATTTACTATTTTGCGGGTTGTATAATAATTGCTCTCAACCGGGTTGGAAGCCGTTGTGAAAACAACCAGCTCTTCTGTTTGCAGGCAGACAGTAGTGAGGTAAACCTCCTTTCCGGAATCCTGCAGCTTTTTGAAAAATTCATCAGTGTATAGTGCATCAATTTTGGCGGTTAAAGGGCCAGCCGTAAAAATAGAAGTGGTGCCTAACCTTCTGCCTATATTATACTTTACAATGATATCGGCATCCGTTACAGTAGTATAAAGTTTTTCCAGCTGGGCTATTTCTCCAAGAGCTACCAGTGGTGCTATTAATGCCCCGGTGCTTGTTCCCACCAATACGTCAAAGCTGGCCTGATAAATATGGACCAGGTCCTTTATTACGCCAACGGAAAAAGCTCCCTTAGAGCCCCCTCCACTTATTACCAGCGCTTGCTTCATCTGTTTGTTTTTTATTGTTGCTGATCTTAATAAAGACTTTTACCTGGAATATTCATCCTGCTGCTGTTTAAATTTATTCAGCCTTATTGCTATGAAAGATTGCAGCCACCAATGATTCCATTTGTAATCCCGCTGCGCGGTTATGCCTATATGAGCCAGCTCCAGGATCTCAAATCCCAATCCTCCGCCGGCCATCTGCTGCTTATTGGTTCCCCAGTTGGCTTCAGCTATCAGGTGTATATTGGCAAGACTCCCGAAATTTTTAGTAGAAAAACTCTTCAGCTTTAATGCTGCCACCGGCCCGAACAGGCCTGATACTTTTTTGCTATGATAAACAGCGCTGGCGTTGGCGCCCAGTCTTAACAAACCCGGAACAACTGTAAACTGCGTATTTAAGCCAACCCCACCTGTGTACAAGTCAGGAGCAGTACTTTTAAAGTTGGTTATAGCACCGTTAGTAAGCCTGCCGGTAAGCAACCAGCCTTTGGTAAATTCAGTATCAGCCTGCTGGCCAATTGCGGCTAAGCAATGTATAATGCAGATTAAAAACGTGATGGGATGCTTCATGGCCTTTTTAAAATAGTGTTCTCAAAGTTAAAAAGAACAGCATACCATTACGATAGCTAATTTGCGGTAGCTTCTTCCTTAAGTCGGGAGCAAGGGGGATTAAAGGAAGATGATAGTTGACTGATGACAGTTGACAGGGTTGAAAAGGCTTAAAGTTTAAGGGTTAAAAGTTTGTTGGATACTGAATACTGGTTACTTGTACACGGTACATCTGATATCGTACACGGTTCCAGGTTTCAAGTTTGTGTAAACCAGCAACCTGAATTACCAACCAGTATCCAGCATCTATGAACTATAAACATATTTAAAGGTTAACAGGCTGGGCGATGATGGACTATCAACCATATAGTATAGAAACTCTATACTTATATAATCTGCAACCTATGCACAATTTTCATTTGCCGAAGGCGAAAAGCTTTAAGCCTTATGCTTTCGGCTTCCTGCTGCA
>DAOLFI010000103.1:0-8207 GCA_035326385.1 Niabella sp. | reverse complement strand
TCATCAATTAACAGACGAATTTCCCGACATTCATAGTTTCGTCCCTGAATGGCTGGAGGAAAGGCTGCTCAATACACATCATCAATCTGACAGGATAAAGCTTATCGGGGATTTTATTTACAGCCTGGTTTTACAAAATGGCAAAGAAGACATAATAGCAGCTAACACAATTGCTGCATTGAACAATATCAATAATGAAAATGCGATAGGGTACCTGGCGCAGCATTACCATATTTCGGAACGGCAGTTAGAAAGGCGGTTCAAGCAACACATCGGCTTCAACCCCAAACATTATTTACAAATCCTGCGATTTGAAAAAGCAGTGGAATTGATTAACACCAATAAGTTCACTAATCTTTCCGACATAGCTTATGAGCTGAACTATTACGACCAGGCTCATTTTATTAACGAATTTAAATCCTTTTCGGGCTACACACCCTTAGCCTTTTGCAGGCAAAGCAAAAACTTTGAAGAAACATCCTCTATGTTTATTGAATAAGCAGAATGTCGGTTTTTTCCAATTTTATTGAGTATGTCATAATTATTTTTACAACTGTTAATTAATAAAATATGAATATAAGAACCACAGTTGTTTGTTTACCTATCCAAAATCCCGATGAACTTTTACAGAAATGTATTTGGCCTTCCTGACATTCAGCCTGAAGAAGGAATTATTACGCTTGAATTTCCTGGTCTTTCGCTGTTTCTAATGGAAAAAGATGCTTTTGAAGCATACAGCAAAAAGGCAGGTCGTAGGGCACAGTTTCCTTATGACAATATTGGAACAATTATCAGTTGTGCATTGACCACTAAAGAAGATGTAGATATGGCTTTGGCGAACACGCCAAACTACGGAGGTGCTGTATCTGGCAAAGCTGCAATTGATGAAACATACGGAGGATATGTTGGATACATTTATGACCCCGATGAATATTTGTGGGAGTTAGTTTTTCCAAAACCAAATAATTTATAAGTAAAGATGAACAAAGAAAAACAGATTATTAAAACTATAATTTCTGGCTGGGCAAGGGCAGTAAAAGAAAGAAATATTGATAACATGCTGCTTAACCATTCAGCAGACATTGTTATGTTTGATGTACCTCCGCCTTTTGAAATTACAGGGATAAACGATTATCGTAAAACCTGGGAAGAAAGCTTTTTTACAGGGACAGAACCGGGCATTTTTGAAATTGACGACCTCAAAATTGAAGCGGGAGCAAATATCGCTTTTTGTATTGCAAAAATGAAATGCTCTGTGAATAACAATGGCGTGTACGAAGACCTTAACTTCCGGCTCACTATTGGACTGAAAAAGATCGATGGCCAATGGATGATAGTTCACGAGCATCACAGTATACCAGCAGCATAATCCGGTTAGAACATTCAACATAAAAACACCAGCCGGCAAGGGGATGGATTAAACAGTTAGCCCACTCTGTTAACCCAAACAGTATTTCCGTTAAAGCCGGTTACTAACAGTATTGCACCTGCTATAATTTGCATCTATTCTTTAACAGGGGAATACATGCAAAAGCATTGTTCCCGCAAATCTTTTTAACAAATGAAAACGATAGGTGTAATAGGCGCCGGCATAAGCGGGCTTGCTGCCGCCAAAGCCTTTCACGAGCACGGGTACAAGGTAACCGTTTTGGAAAAAAGCAGTGCAATAGGAGGTGTATGGGACAAAAACAGGTTTTACATCAATGTATCTACCCAAACAACAAAAAACGAATATGCTTATTCCGACCTTCCCATGCCTGCTTATTACCATGAGTGGCCTACAGGAAACCAGATGAATGAGTACCTGAACAGCTATGCAAAGCATTTTGGCATTGACACACTGATACAATGTAACACTACTATTACAGAAATGGAGTATGTGAACAGCAGATGGCACCTGTCCGCCATCCATACGCAGCAAAATACTTCACATACCTATATTTTTGATTTTGTAGTAATATGCACGGGCACTTTTAGCCAGCAGTATATACCCCGGTTTCCTGGTATGAAAGAATATAAAGCTGCGGGCGGTCAAATCCTCCATTCTTCAGAGGTTAAACACAAAGAAATACTGGAAAACAAGCATGTGGCCGTAGTTGGATTTGCCAAATCAGCTACTGATATTGCTACACAGGCAGCCGACCTTTCTTCATCCTGCACTTTGTTATTTCGTAAGACACAATGGAAAGTACCCCGTTTTTTTGCCGGCTCTGTAAATTTAAAATACCTGCTGTTCTCACGCTTTTCAGAAGCTTTCTTTTTGCCCTACCGGAAATCGGGATTCCAGAAGTTTTTACATAGTATAGGCAAACCTTTGGTATGGATGCAATGGCGAATGATTGAACAGCTGCTCAAAGCCCAGTTTCGTTTAAAAAAATGCGGACTGCTGCCAATGCACCGGATTGAAGACCAGATTAGCTGCAGCCTCGGCGTGGCACCTGAAGGGTTTTACAAAAAAGTGCGAACCGGGAAAATCAATGCCATACAATCAGAAATAGATCATTTCACCAGCAATGGCATTATGTTGAAAAATGGTGAAACTGTAAAGCCTGATATTGTTGTTATGGGTACCGGGTTTAAGCAAAGCCTTCCTTTTTTAAAGGCTTCATACCTTGATTTAATCAGGAACCCTGACGGACAATTTAATCTTTACAGGAATATTATCAACCTGCGGCTTCCGGGAGTTGGTTTTGTGGGATTCAATTCCAGTCTTTTTTCCACATTAACCTCCGAAGTAGCTGCCAACTGGTTAGTGGAATATGTGAGCGGCCATGTACAGTTACCTTCTGAAGCTGTCATTAAAAAAGAGCTTGATATAATAGCGCAATGGAAGCTTCAAAAAAGGCCGATAGCAACGGAATTTAGCGGCCTGTGCGTAGCGCCCTTTAATTTTCAGCACCTGGACCAGTTGATGACAGATATGGGGCTGCGGGTAACAGCCAGCAAAAACTGGGTATATGAATTTTTTAAGCCAATCAATCCCAAAGATTATAATAAATTATTGCAGCAGTTGCGGGGCATGCGTCATCCCATAAAGCCGGAACTATTGAATGCTTTTCATTCACAAGAGGAAGTAATGCATAAAGTGGCAATAGCCGGCAGCAACTAAAAACAATGTTTACATCACGCATTTACATAAAACTATAAAATCTTCAAATTATGAACTTTAAAAAACGACTATTTGCAACACTGGGTTTTGTGTTGATTACCGCTGCAATATCCTGCAAAAAGGAAAAAGCAGTCTCCCAGGATTCCCTCGCCAACACTACCTGGGCGGGAACATTTATTGTTAAGAATGATGGCGGAGACCCACTTGCAGTTAAATTTGGCGAAGACAAGAAAATAACTTTATTCTTTGGCAATTTGAATGCACCTGCTGAAAACCAATGTAAAGGCACTTATACTTTTGCCAACAATAAGTTGTTATTCAGCGTAACGGATTTTTACAATGAAAAAATTTCGCTTGCAGGAACGTTGACCAATAATACAATTACCGGCACCTGGGGGCGCGGAAATATTGATAAAGGTGAAGGTACTTTTAGCATGATCAAAAAATAGGGCTAAGAAGAATTGTTTAAACCGTATGGGGAAGAAGAAATAATAACATCCGCATAAGACATAAACCGGCCCCTCAATGGCCGGTTTTTTTATACCAGCCTTTGAGACATCAGGCGGACAAACTCGTCTTTTTTCCTGGGAGATATCGCAATCATCGATTCATCGCTCATGATTACATAGCCGCCATCGGTTTTGATCATCCTGTTGATCTCGTTAAGGTTAATGATATAGGAATTATGGATCCTGAAAAAGTCATGATCGCATAATAAAAGCTCATATTCCTTAAGATTTTTGCTAACCATGATCTTTTTCTGATTCTTAATAAAGAAAGTGGTGTAGGGACCGTTGGCCTCCAGGTGTATGATTTGAGAAAGCCTGATGTATTCAATTCCATCAGATGTGGCCAGGCTTATGGAAAACCCTTCCTTGCCGGAACGCTCCAGGTTTTTTATCAGTAATTCTATTTTCTTCTCTTGTTGTTTTTGCTCTAAAGAGCGAATAGCTTTGATTACAGCTTCCTGAAGCTCATCCAGATTAATAGGCTTCAGCAAATAGTCTATCGCGCTAAACTTAATGGCTTTAATAGCATAATGGTCAAAGGCTGTTGTAAAAATTACATGGAAGCTTCTTTTGCTTACTTTTTGTAATACGTCAAACCCGGTGCCTGTCTGCATTTCAATATCCATGAACACAATGTCGGGCGCCTGCTCATCTATTAGCCGTACTGCATCTTCCACATTGGAGGCAGTTCCGGTTACCTGTAATTCGGGGCAAAACTCGCTGACCAGTGTTTTCAGGAATTCCAGGCTCATGATTTCGTCTTCAACAATTAGTGTTTTGTATTTCATTTTAACAGAATTTAAGAATGACTGAATACAACAAGGTTTAATTGGTTTTAAAAAAGCGGTTGCGGTATTTCCATTCGCGTTATATTGATGTTGTCTTCTTCGCTAAACTGGACCGTTATTTTATTTTTACGCTGGCGGTTGTACAGGTGGATTCTTTTTTTAAGCATCTCTTCCGGATCTGCTTCGTCCAGACCTTTTTTATGTCTTAATTTTTCGGCATCTGAGCGGCTGATCCCGTTGTTTTTAATGGTAACAGAAAGACTATCACCGTTACTCAGAAAAGAAATACTGAGCATTCCTTTAGATGCCGGCTCCAGGTTCAGGATACTTCCATATAAAGCTTTTTCAACCAGCCCGTGCGTTAGCAGCGGCAATATCTTTAAAGCCTGACTGTCTTCACCTGCCTCTATTATATACTCAAACCTCCCCGGGAAGCGGGTTTGCTCCAGCCATAAATATTCTTTCAATAGGGCCGTTTCATCGGCCGCACTAATCATCAGCTCATCTCCATACTTGATTAGCTTTCTTAAAAAGCCGGAGAACCGGGCAATGTATTGCAGGGAGATTTTTTTGTCATTCTGAACGATGAAATATTGTATTGAGTTAAGAGAGTTGAACAGGAAGTGAGGGTTCATGCGTGCCTGCAGTACTTTGAGTTTCAGCATCTGGTTCATGTTGTCAATCTGCGCGTTCTGCTTGCTGATGAGCTGATTTCGCTGTTCCAGCTTCTGGTTCAGCTTATGTTTTATATGAAAGCGGCCATATAGTAGCGTAGCAACAATTATTAAGCAAGCGAGCAGAAGCAAAATCATGTTTCGCAGGGATTTTTGCTTTTCCAGCTCTGCTGCCTGGTTCATCAGCCGTTGGGTTACTATTTCCCGTTCTTTGGTCAGCAGTTCAATATCATCAGGCTGTTCCCCTGTGCCGGATGGAACCGATACTTCAAGAATAATGGGCGCCACTTCTTCCCCCAGGTATTTCCTGATAGAGGAAGCCACCAGTGTTTTACATTCAAATGAATGGAAATACTGGTCAACAGGTGCTGTCCAATCACTGCTTTGGGGGTATATGGCAGCAAAACCTTCTCTGTGCACATCAAATAAGCGTTGGCGTTTTACTTTCATGCCCTTTTGCAGCGCCACTACATAAATACTAACAGGAACATAAGCAAAGGAGGACGCATTCTTTGCTACCTGCTCTAAAATAGCGTAATCATCCTTTCTGTCGTAAGTAACAGGAAGTTTCGGGTAATACTGCTGCCGGATTTTATTGATATCCATTTCCATGGTTGTCCCGGGCTGTGTAAACCCCCGCATTGAAGCGAGCTGTTTTTTAAATTGCGCAGCAGCCGTAAACAAAGGCACACTATTGTGGGTTACAAGAACATTCAGGTCTGGCATATAGGGCGGGGAAAACCTTACTTCATCCTTTCGCTCATCGGTAATAGAATAATAAGAAACAGCAAACAGGCCTGGCAGGCGGGTGTTTCGGATTTGCGGATAAATCTGATCAAATTTCTCCAGCTCCTTCCAGTTGATCTGCAGGTTGATGTTGTAATATGTTTTAAGGTAGGATTTAAACCCTTCCATCAGCTCATATTCCACACCAATGAGATTTCCATTTTCGTCCCTGTAAATGAAAGGTTCAATTTCATTCCACAAAACAGTAATAGTGCCGGTTTTCCGGGAAGAAACGTCCTTCCAGGAATCTGCAGGAACCTTCTGGCAATAAGCCGGTAAACCAGCAATAATAAACACCAGCACCCATATATAGCCTTTTAAAAAGGACATTGATCTTCCATTTTACCGTAAAGATGTATCAAAAATTACAGATGGAGTATATCAATTAACAAAACCTGCTTTTCAATTAACGGATTCCACTTCCCTGTATCTTCTTACCTCGTTTTTGAAGCAGCAGTACGATCATATCGAAATGGATGTTTGTTCTTAAAATGTATATTGTAATCGATAATTATAAGTACTAATATCCCTTTATGGCTCTTTATATTGATACCTATCCCTTCCTTACTTCATATTTAGCACAGCAGAACGCTGTAATGGGCAGCAGCACGATCATAGCCCATCCCCATACGGAGGCAAATTGCCCTGCAATTATCGAAAGCAACACAATGTAAAAGGGATAACTCAATAGCAGTACACCAAACATTACCGAATCATGATGGTCTGTGTTGCTGAAAAAAAGTTTTACAATCAGCCTGGCAAATAAATATACAGGGGCATGCAGAATAGCTCCGGTCAAAGCCGGCAGTGCCAACAGCAGCCTGGCAGCAGTTGATGTTCTTCCGAATTTATTTTCCAATCCTATCCGATCTCTTTTATCAATCTTAAAAACAAGAGGCTGTAATTCTTCCTTCAGCATTTTATTAAATAGTGTATTTTTTTCTCCATCTGTAATTGCTGTTTCAAATTGCCTGGCTTCTAAAAAATTGCCAAAGTTTACAATCACCTTTTTCCCATATTTCCTGAAAGAGCTATAATTGACTCCTGCAGGTAATATTTTCAAAGGGATATTTTCATCCCATGCTTTAAAAGCAAGGCGTGCTGTTCCTTTTTTTAGCGGGCGCAGGTGCCACTCGTTTACACAAAGTCCTTCGCTGAATATCAGCACTCCTTCTTTTTGCCTGAATATTTCAATACAGCTGTCAAAGGTTTCATAATTGATGTTCAGGTTTTCGGTGCCCTCTCTTATGCGGTACACCGGCAGCATTTTAAGAGAGCGCAGCAAATGAAATATCCTTTTATTTTTAAAAGCATCTCCCCGGGCTAAAGAGGTAACAGGGATATCAAAAAGAATATCGAAAATAATAGCATCTAAAAAAGAATTAGGGTGGTTACTTGCTATAAGCAGCGGTCCGCCGGTTTTCAGCAGCTCTTTTTTATCAACATTTACAGAATGAAAAAATAAATGGCTGACGAAACGGACATATATTTTAAGTACCTGGTAAAGCAAAGTTGGGTTTTGTTAGATGTCAGCAATTTATACAAATAACAAGAAATGTTTTCATTTTCTTAAATTTTTTTAAAAATTAGAACAGATCATGACAGTACATGACGGTTACAGGTATTTCATTGTTTATTTTCGGTTCGTAAAGATTTGCTTACTATATTGAAAATAGATAATTCATGAACGCTTTATTGGGAGTAATTTTTCATTTTATTGGTGGTTTTGCGTCAGGGAGCTTTTATATACCCTATAAAAAAGTAAAAGGCTGGGCCTGGAAATCTTACTGGCTTGTTGGCGGTTTGTTCTCCTGGTTAGTAGTACCGCCTATCGCCGCATGGCTCACTATACCCAATTTTACAGAGATCATCAGCCAGGCAAGTGGCTCCGTTTTAGGCTTTGCGTTTATCTTCGGTCTGCTCTGGGGTATTGGAGGGCTTACCTATGGACTTGGAGTAAGATATTTAGGGGTATCGCTGGGCAGCAGTGTTATCCTGGGTCTTTGTATGGTTTTTGGCGCTATCATCCCTGCCGTTTATTACCAGTTTACGCCTGAAGCGGGGAAAGATACTATCGGTTTGTTAACCAGCACTACATGGGGAATAACTGTTTTAGCGGGATTGCTGGTTTGCGTGGTTGGTATTATTATTTGCGGGAAAGCCGGTATGATGAAGGAAAAAGAGCTTGCAGGCACCGGTGTTGCCAGCTCAGATCCTCATGCAGTGGGAAATGCAGACAGTGAAGCGCATCTTTCGGGGAAAGACGAGTATAAATTTGGTTTAGGCATACTGGTTGCCATCATTTCCGGTGTTTTAAGCGCCTGTTTCAACTTTGGTATTG
>DAOLFI010000102.1:0-8223 GCA_035326385.1 Niabella sp. | reverse complement strand
TAATAGTAGTAAAAATCTGCCGCCCATCATTGTTATCAAGCGCAACCAGGAAATGATCGAATTAAAGTCGAAAGATTTTTCTTTTATAGGGGAGCATAATACAGAAGTATTGTATGAGCTGTTTGAGAAACTGTTCATCACCCCCACCCTTACCCAAAACGGCGCTATCAGTATTATTTATGCTTTTGATAACCGAGAAGAAAAAATAAGCCACTTTGCAGCAGAGGCTGCCCAAAACTTTGATGTGCAGGTAACACCTGAAGTTACATTATTAACCATCAGACATTATAACGACGAATCGCTACATAAATATGCCGAAGGAAAACAGTTCCTTGTAAAGCAGCAAACCGCGCACAACATGCGGCTGCTGTATAAGGAGCAGCTATAAGAACGTTCGCCAGATCATTGGATTCATCCACTTTGAAGCATTCTTCCATTCTTTCGCGCGCGATTTTCCTACTTCTGTCAGGATCTGCATTAATTCTGTTTCACTTTTCTTTTTACCTTTTACAGGTTCCTTAATAGCTGGCTGGCTAAGCGTGAGCGTTGTAGCAATCCAGCTGGTATATAAACGGGGAATGGTTACCCCCAGTATCATTCCCGGCAATCCGTTCAGGCTCATGGGACCACCGCTTACCGTAATCTCATCAGTGTAATAGGCAAATACATACACGCTATCAAACAATATTGTGCTGGCACGCCTGCAGTTAAAGCCGGCTATAGTAGTTATATCATCAGGGTATAATTTCCACCTGATGTTCTTCAGATCCCCGGAAATGATATAATTATCGTCTATAGCCTTCTGGTTAACAAACTTCCTGCTTTGATAATCATTATACCAGAAATCATCCTCGTTAACATTGGTTAGCCAGGGGGTGGGCTTTTTGGTATCGCCGGACCTGTCATACTGGTAAGTGGACTTATCCCCGTTAAAATTATACTTATAGTAGTTTACCGTGAACTGCGGTTGTGCAGCAATAAGCTGTTTTGCCCAATCGCCATTTTCATCACCCCACATGTCATTAAGAGATCTGTGCAGGTTGGTCTTCACCTCAAATTCTATTGTGCCACTGGTAACAAACTTCTGGGCATGCACTATTCCTGCACAAAAGATCAAAGCAATTAAAAATAAGTTTTTCATCCTGTATATTTATTTTGATGGTGCTGTGGCACCGTTTTTAGTAATATTCCATACAAAAGAAACCAGCCAGAACCTTTGCAGGATGGTACGATAGGTTTCTGTGAAGCTGTAGCTGCTAAAGTTCCGGTTATAGCCCCTGTTCTGGTTCAGGATATCATATACCGAAAGCCTTAGCTCAAACTGGTCCTTATACATTTTCTTGGTAAGGAAGCCATTCCAGATAACATAATTATTATTAGCAGGGAACCGGGGGTCTTTCTGTACAAAGTTGGCATCCAGGTCGGTCCTGATCTCAAACTTAAGCGGCAGCTGCACATTGCCCCATAAATTGGCGCCGCCTCTCCAGTACTCTGCATTGGCAGAAGTATTTACAGTTGCTTTTGTAATATTGTAACCGGCATTGGGAGAAAGGCCAAAATCATATTTTCCGTCTACGCTTTTATAAATATCTATACCAAACCTGTAACCGTTTGTAGTACTGATATTCCTTTGTCCCTGGCCGTTGTTTGAAGTAAAATTGCTCACAAAATCAACATTCCGGTTAAAGTTATATCCTCCGCTGAACCCTAACCGCATCCCAAGGCTTTTCAGTTTAAATCCATAGCTGATATTGGAATTAAAATTGGCTACTCCATTAGTGTTTACCGTATAGAACCTGCGCACCCCTTCATTAAACTCGCTAAACTGTACAAACGCATTTTGTGTAAAATTATAATTCATATACGCCCATATATTTCTTTCAGTCAACATTTTAAAACTGTTATAGTAAACGCTGAATCTATGATTGAAAGAAGGACGAAGAGAAGGATTACCTACATAAATATTTAACGGATCTGAATTGTCAGGTATGGGTTGTAACTGATTTAAAGAAGGCGCCTGCCCATATCCGTTATAGTAAAAATTAATGGATTCGCTGGGTTTAATCTTGTAGGTTATATTAGCCCTGGGGCTATGGTTCACAAAGCTGTAATCCCTCGTTATATTCCTTGTAAGATCTACCTGCTCAAAAGTGGTGAATGCGGCAGAGGTTCCCACTGAAAGATTTATTTTCTTTTTACTGAACCTGAAGCCTACGCCCGGCGCATTACTTATGGAGTTAAACTCATAATTATTACTGAGCGAATCTATGAAATCATTATAACTACCTCCGTTATTTGCATAAACATTCCTGTCGTTAGTATTTTTACCCAGGTTAAAAGCATAGTTCAGCTCCAGGTAAACATCCTTCATTAAAGGCTCTGTATAAGCAATACGGGTATTCACATTATTCGAAACATTGTCAGACAATGTATTCTGGTCTATGATAGCAGTACTGTCGATGGCCCCGTTTTTATAAAAGTCCAGCTTTGAATATAGCAATGCCTCTCCCTTAGACTCGGTATGATTAAAGCCCCCATTAACAGAGATGGTCCTGTACAGCTTCTTGAACTTGTGCATCCAAAGCAGGTTAGCGCTTATGTTCTGATTATCTGTTTTGTTTTTTCCTTCTCGGCTGTTGGTATTGATAAATGCACTGTCCACACTCCTGTTTTCATTATAATAATTATAATCAGACTCACTGTTATTCGTATTTCCCTGTGCGGTCAGCTTCAGGGTATTCATTGAGTCCAGCTTGGTTTCAAAGATCAGGTTGGCACCCTGCTTTAAATTAGAGCTGAATGATCTGTTATCATTATAGTTCAGCCATGTAGAATCGGGTAAAAAATTCCTTGCATAAGTTTTAGTACGGGTAGGAGCATTTATTTTGGTAACCCTGTACCCGGCATTGAGGCTCTGTTTATCCTGGTTGAATTTGTTATTGTAATGTATGCCTGCATTCCAGTTAGTAGGAATACCATCGCTCCGGTTATAGTCACCCATAGATGTCATATAAAAGCCGCCATCATCAGTGGTCTGTACATCACTGCCACCGCCATATCTATTCCGGTCATCCCAATCCAGGTTAAGCTTGCCGGTATTGCTCATGATACCATAGGCAGCTATTTTTCTTTTTGCCTTAAATGCATTAAGCATGACCGCATTATTAAATTTATGCTGATCCCCTAGCTGATTATTATTTTTTAATCCTCCTCCTGCTTCAATTTTTCCAAAATATCCCTTCTTCTTATCCTCTTTTAACACAAGGTTCATGGTTTGCTTGCTCTGCCCGTCATCAATACCTGTAAAGGCAGCCTGGTCACTTTTACCTTTATACACCTGCACGTCCTTTACAATATCTGCCCTCAAATTCTTTGTAGCAATACCCGGATCGCTTCCAAAAAACTCTTCCCCGTCCACCAGGAACCGTTCTACTTTTTCTCCAAGCGCGGTTATTTGCCCGTTCCGGTCTACCTGTACACCCGGCAGCTTCCGCAGCAGCTCCTCTACATTAGCGCCTTCCCGTACTTTAAAACTATCGGCGGTATAAATGGTAGTATCGCCTTTAATCCTTATAGGAGCGCCGCCCTTTACCACCACTTCCTCCAGCAGCTTGCTTTTAGACAGCATATTGATGAATCCAAGATCTAAAGGCTTACCGGGCTGCAGTTGCAGCTTATCGGTATAATCAGCAAAATAAGGATGGGTAACCAGCAATATATAAGTTCCTGTATCAGCCGCATTCAGCTCAAACGTTCCCCCTGCACCAGCCCTGGCAAAATCTACCAAAGCAGAATCCCTGCTGTTAAGCAAGGCAATAACCGTATTTTGTAAACTTTTTTTATCAGCAGAGTCAACAAGTGTTCCCTTTATATTAATAGTCTGCGCAAAAGCCGGAGCCGCAAAAACCATTACTAATAGCAGCGTCAAAAATTTTCTCATAGAGTAATTATATAATTAAGGTATAAGCATACTAAGATGCCTGATGTGCAAAAATCCATAAACAAATGACAAAAAAATGACAACGTCAAACAAATTTTTGTTAAAATAATCCGACAAATCCGAATATATACGAAAAGTACGTAGAAAGAAAATGCCAACTGAATTAAGTCAAAACTATACCGTCAGTCATACCCTTCATAAGTAAAAACGGTAAACAAAAGGAATTTACCGGTAAATGGCGGTTTTAAATTGCCAAAAATTTTTAGCCATGCATGAAAATATGCCCGGTAAAAAATCGCGATCAAAATATACCCGGTTTGCTGCCATAATTATCGTAAATTGCTTCAAACAAATGCAATGGCCAGCGATCTAAAAACTATACAGGAAAACTTTGAGAAAGAAAATTTTATTGACACATCAAAAACGGTGTGGAATTACTCGCTCCTGTCGGACGAGGATATAAAGAACTTTCAGAACGGTACTCATTACAGCCTTTACAAAAAATTTGGTTCCCATTCAATACAGGTAAATGGTATTTGGGGTATGTACTTTTGTGTATGGGCGCCCAGCGCAAAGTTTGTTTTTGTTACCGGCAATTTCAATGACTGGAATAAGCTTTCTCACCCACTTACGGCAAGGTGGGATAACAGCGGGATATGGGAAGGATTTATACCCGCGTTAGAGCTGGGAGAAGTATATAAATATCATATTGCAGGCGCTAACAACTGTCTGGTGGATAAAGGCGATCCCTTTGCCAACTTCTGGGAGGTAAAACCCTTAACAGCATCTATAACATGGGATATATATTATGAGTGGAAGGATGAAGAATGGATGCAAAAAAGAGCAAGGCATAATGCTTTAAGTTCTCCCTGGAGCGTTTACGAGGTGCACCTGGCCAGCTGGCAAAGGCCCGACCCTTCCGATGAGCATAAATACCTTACTTATGATGAAATGAAGGAAAAGCTGGTGCCTTATGTAAAAGAAATGGGATTTACGCATGTAGAGTTTATGCCGGTGGCAGAACATCCTTTTGACGGGAGCTGGGGGTACCAGCTTACCGGGTATTATGCGCCTACTTCCCGGTTTGGTGATCCCCAGGGTTTAATGCGGCTCATAGATGCTTTTCATGAGGAAGGCATTGGGGTTATCCTGGATTGGGTGCCTTCTCACTTTCCTTATGATTCGCACGGGCTTTACCTGTTTGATGGCAACCATACTTACGAATATGCTGACATGCGCAAGGGCTTTCATCCTGACTGGAACAGCTATATTTTCAATTATAAAAGAGGGGAAGTGAAATCATTTCTTATCAGCAATGCAAGGTTCTGGTTTGAAATGTTTCATATTGACGGTATAAGAGTGGATGCAGTAAGTTCTATGCTAAAGCTGAATTACTCCCGTGATGAAGGAGAATGGGAACCCAATGAGCATGGCGGCGACGGCAACCTGGAAGCTATTGAGTTTATCAAACACTTAAACGAAATGGTGTACAGGGATTTTCCCGGCGTACAAACCATTGCTGAAGAAGCTACTGACTGGCCGGGTGTATCAAAGCCTACCTTTGAAGGAGGACTTGGCTTTGGCATGAAATGGATGATGGGCTGGATGCATGATTCGCTGGATTACTTTAAACAGGATCCCATATACCGCAGCCATCATCAGAACAAGTTTACCTTTAGCATGATGTACTATTATGATGAAAACTTCATGCTGCCTATCAGCCATGATGAGGTAGTGCATGGCAAAAGCCCGCTTATATTTAAAATGCCTGGTGACCTCTGGCAGAAATTTGCCAACCTGAGGCTGTTCTTTACCTATATGTGGACGCATCCCGGCGGCAAATTATTGTTTATGGGCAGCGAGTTCGGGCAAACCAGTGAATGGAATTATAAATCGCAATTGGACTGGCATTTACTGGAGCATGACAGCCATAAAGGCGCCCAATCCTGCCTGAAAGCTTTAAATACAATACTGAAAAAAGAAGAAGCATTATACAGCAAACAGTTTACAACAGACGGATTTGAATGGGTGGACCTGAACCACAGGAATGAATGTATAATGATATATAAACGTAAAGGAGAAAAAGCGGAGAACGATATTTTAATTATTTTAAATGCCACTCCCGAAGTACATCATGACTGGGTTATTGAAACCTACGGCAAAAAGTATACTGAAGAGATCTTCAATTCAGATGCCAGAGAGTTTGACGGAACCGGAGATATATTTAATAAAGATATCAGGACAGAGCTTCTTGAAGAAGACACCCAAAAATACCGCATCACCCTGAACATTCCACCTTTGGCAGGACTAATATTGAAGTAAGATATAAGCATAGGCTTCTGTTCATTTTGCTGAAACAGAAAAGGGCAAATCCTTACTGCCTGTACCTCTTTTATAGTCAGGAACACTATTCATAGCCAGGTGCAAAGTTCCTCCGCGAACGATATCACTGTAAGTAATATAATTCCTGGAATAAGGTTTTCCGTTCAGGCGGGCAGTGGTAATATATACGTTATCATTATTGTTATTATCAGCCTTAATAATAAATTTCTGCCCATTCTCAAGGGTGATTGTTGTTTTGCGGAACAGCGGGCTGCCTAACACATACTGGTCTGTGCCGGGGCAAACGCTATAAAAACCTAACGCGCTTAATACATACCAGGAAGAGGTTTGCCCCTGGTCTTCATCGCCCGGGTAACCATCTTCTGTAGCATTGTAAAGACGTTTCATTACTTCTCTAGCATGGTACTGGGCCTTCCAGGGCTGGCCTGCGTAATTATACAGGTAAACCATGTGCTGTATAGGCTGGTTACCGTGCGCATACTGCCCCATATTGGCCATCACCATTTCAGTCATTTCATGGATCATGCCACCGTAAGTGCCCACATTGACCGTGTTGGGAACGGAAAATACCGAATCAAGCTTTGCACAAAACTGCTGATCCCCTCCCAGCAGATCAATCAGTCCCTTTACATCATGAAATACAGACCATACCCAATGCCAGGCATTGCCTTCTGTAAAAGGACCGCCCCACTCTGTAGGATCAAAGTTTTTCTTCCAGTTGCCCTCTTTATCTTTTCCCTCCATAAAACCAGTGGCAGCATTAAAAACATTTTTATAATTATACATTTTTGCGCCAAAATTGTCTTGATACTTTTTGTTGCCCGTGAGCTTTGCAAGATGATACCCGCAAAAGTCATCATAAGCGTATTCCAGCGTTTTGGCAGTTGCTTCCCTATACCGGGGATAAGGAACATAGCCCAGGCTATTATACTCTTTATACCCGTCCCGGCCGTTTGCAGGTCCCCATGGACCTTTATTATTAGCTTCATGAGCATATGCGGCCAATGCTTTTTCCGGATCAAAAGTACGTACCCCTTTTACCCACGCATCAGCTAATAAAGAGATAGCGTGATTGCCTATCATACTGCCCTGTTCATTTGGAAAGGACCAGGAAGGCAGCCATCCGCATTGTTCCTGCGCTTTCAGCAGTGCCTGCATGTAGCGACCATGCATAGTTGGATGCATCAATACGTTTAATGGGAACTGTGCCCGGAATGTATCCCAGAAGCCGGTATCGGTAAACATATACCCTTCATGCACTTTTCCATCATAGGGACTGAAATAGTAAGGAAGCCCGTTTTTATCTATTTCATAAAATTTACGGGAAAACAGACTGGCCCTGAAAAAGCATGAATAAAAAGTAGCTTTATCCTCTTCCGAATCTCCTTCTACCATGATCCTGGACAGATGATCATTCCAGATTTTCCAGGCCCGTTTTTTTGTATCTTCAAGTAACCTGTCCTTCCCCAATTCTGTTGTCAGGTTCAGCATTGCCTGTTCCTCGCTTATATAGGATGAGGCCACTTTAACCTGTACTTTTACCCCTGTCTTAAACTGGATATAGGCGCCTACACCATCCCCTTCATCCGAGGAAACATTTTCTTTCACTTTATTATGCCTGTTCTCCCATACGCCATAACTTTCAAAAGGCTGATCAAATACGGCAACAAAATGGTTTTTCCAGCCTTTCTGAAAACCGTGGCCATTGTTTACATATCCGGTTATCATTCTTTTCTCCGGGAATATTTTCACGCCGCTTATACGTGTATAACCGTCCAGCACTAAATAGCTCTTATGCCCTTCAGGAAAGCTGAAACGCAGGTGAGCCCCGCGTTCAGTGGGACTCATTTCGGTAGTAATATTATTATCGAAGGTTACCTTATAGTAATGGGGTTTAGCCGTTTCTTGCTCATGCCTGAACTCCAGGGCCCTGTCATTTT
>DAOLFI010000101.1:0-8231 GCA_035326385.1 Niabella sp. | reverse complement strand
AAACGACTTCGGAGCGAAAGGGCAAGGTCCAAAAGTGCAACTTTTGGTACACCTTGCCATCCCCGAGCCGGCGAGGGGGATTGCCCGCCCGCAAGTACCCGAAGGGTGCAGCAGGCTCATTTATTGCAATACCGGTCAATTCATTGACTGGTATTCCGCTTTCACGCGCTCAGGCTGCAGGCCCTGGGCCAGAACCGAAGTTCTGGTGCCAGTCGTTGAGATCCTTGTATCCAACGTACAGAGCGCGTTCATCTTTGAACAGGTGTGGAGCTTTTGCAAGGGCAAGCGTGGTGTATTTGTTGCCGGTCTTGTCATTATCCAGGTACAAATACACATGCTGATAGGCCTGCATTATTGGCAGTTCCATTTGAAAAAAAGAAGTGCTATTGAGGATTAAAAAATCCATCACCGGAACCGGCTGATTTAAGTGGATGGTGAGGTAAGAAAGGAAGTCAAAAAAGCCCTCAAAAACGGCTAAGGAATCAGCCTGGTTTTTGATCGTTGTCGGCGCTTTCGGATGGCTGCTTCCTTTGAAATAAGAAGTGCGTAATTCATAGCCACCCCTATCATTTTTAAAGCCCAAAGCGTAATAATTCTTATCGCCATTTTTATACCGTACTTCCTTCAAATATTGGTCGGCTATCGCACCAGCTATTCTGCGGGATTGATAATAACGGATCAATGCAGGCGAACTTACCACATGAACAGACTGGATCACAATTGCAGGCGCTTCAGTTGTTATGCTTTCGGGAATATACTTTGGCAACTGGCTGGCCTGCTCCAATCGTTTCAATGCTTTGGAAATAGAAACGTTTTCATACAGCAGGATAAAATCTAACAGGTTGCCGCCTTTGCCTTCGCCGAAGTCGTACCATTGATTACGGCGGCGGTTAACTTTAAAGGACGGCGTTCTTTCGGTTCTTAACGGCGAATAATACCAGTAGTTTTCACCTCTAACTTTTGCGGGTTCAAAACCGGCCACCGACAGGTAGGCAACCATATCAATGGCGTTTGCTTCTTTGATTGTCATAACTCACATTTTCAGGTTCACAATTCAATGACAATACAAAACTATGTGCAACGCTTTACATAAAAATCAACCGTGTCGTATAACGGCACGGTCAAATTGCTCCAATGCAAAAGCAGTGATTTATTTTTGTGTTAATTAAAAAGTGAAGTATGTTAAGTGAAAAAGAAGTAGCCCTGCTCTACGAAACGATTATGAGCGCACCGGGCATGAATGATTCGGTAAAGCTGGATTTGCGTATCCCACGAAAGAATGTGTTATTACTGGTAAAAGTGATGGAGAAAGGTTTGCAAACCAAGCCGGGCGATGCGCTGGAGGGATTGATGCGGGCAGCGGGAGAAAATAGCCAGGAATCGGTTCAGCAGATCAGTGTGGAATTATTACAAAAGGCCGGGCTGTCGGATATGGCTGGTAAGCTGTACACGCTACAGCCGCCCACAAAAGAAAAATAACAACCGAAGGTTACCTTTCGGCATAAGCGTTTTTCTTTTGCCAACTTTTCTTTTGTGGCTGACAAAAGAAAAGTTGCGCCGTACCTCAGTGGGTGGGTTTATTTTTTGCAAGTTTCAATAGCCAGCGGGTTATCATATAAATAATAGCGTACAGGACCAATACAATGGCACCTGCCAGTTTAAAAAGACTGGTAATAAAAAAGAAAAGGCCAGCAACCAACTGCCCGCCCTGTTTATAGTGGGTACTATTGGTCACAGGTTGGTAATAACCCTGTGATTCATCATCATTAAGTTTCCAATAGCTCATACCCTAAATTTACACAAAAACCATGCGAATTTATTAAATCAACCCTTCATCAGCCATCGAAAAATAGTCATCTTTTGTAAGGATAATATGATCCATCAAATCAATATCCAACTGTCGGGCTGCGGTCTGTAGCTTTTGGGTAGCCAGTTCATCCATCCGGCTTGCTCTTGTGCTACCACTCGGGTGATTATGGCAAATCGAAATGAAAGTTGCGTTTAAACGAAGTGCCGCAATAAGCACCAGTTTTATATCTATAACTGTGCCGCTCACACCTCCCACTGATAAAGGATAGATACCTAATATCCTGTTTACCCTGTTCAAATACATCACCTTGCTTTCTTCCCGCAATTCGATATTTTCCATATCCCACACACTCCGGAAAACTTCCGCCATGTGACGGGAGCTACGAACCTGCAGCCGGTCACAGGGTTTTACTTTTGTCTTATATACCAATTTGACTTCCGCAACCTGGCAGACAGTTTGATTTTTTTCTTTAAGTTTCATAGCTTACTTTTTTAGTCTTTAATCTTGTTATTTAAAAACCCCTGTTCGTTTATATTCCAAAGCCAGTTGTCGGCAAAGCTGGTATGCTGCCGTTGTAAACATACTTGTACTTCAAGGTCTCCTTTATTACTGATGGAGATACTTTGCTGGCAAATGCCTAAGAGGTCTAACCGGTAGTAATAGGCATAAACGCCGGTCAAATCATTTTGACCGTTAGTGACAAAATGGAAAAAGCATATTTCAGGATGAAGCATCAGTTCCCCGTTCTGGGTAAATGTCTGCATAAGGCTGTATTTTTTTGCGTGGCCATACATGCAGTATAACTCCCCGATACATTCAAAGGAAAGCGGCGCAATTCCCGTTGCGGCGAAGCGTATATATTCCTTATGGGCCAACTGCTTTATAAGGTGGTTGAACACCTGTAACGACCGGTGATTAATGGAAGTCATAGCATAAAAGTTTAAAGAGGGTATACAATGTTTAATCTGCTTCCTGCTTATTTAATTGTTCAAACTCTGTTAGTAAAAGGTGCGGATGTGTTCCCGCAATTTCTGTCCTATCAGTCAGTATCTCAAAATCACCGTAATACATCTTACCTATAGGAATTAGACCTTCAATTTGATTAACAAAAATGAAGTCCCAATTTTCATAATGGAGTTTGAGGGTGCCATAGGTCCATGAAACAGAAGCAGCCTCAATTACAGGACCGTCAGCGCCCCAATCGTTCATTTCTTCTACAATGGTTTTTCTGCCGTGAAAAAAATGTATGTACATGATATTTACTTTTTAGGTTATGGATCACTTGTTTGTTTTGGATTAGCAGGCATGGACTGTAAGTCGGCTAAAAGTGGGCTGTTACAATCGTCCTGTTCAGTTGCAAAAACTTTACTTCGTGATAGCGTAGCTTATCTGTTCATAGCCTACCCTCTCTAATTTTATTTATTCGGTCTACCATAATCTTATCGTAAGCTTCATGTTCTGATTTGTGAATGAATATCGGGAGGCAGTAATCGGTGGGGATAGGTTTCCCATGAATGTCATAGGCTTGTTTCCCTAATCGAACTGTTTTAAGGGTAGACCAGTAAGGCCGTGGCCAGTCCCAAACATTTATGTTACCTATCCAGATTTCATCTTCTTTTTTATCGGCATGTACCGGGTTCGATTTTGACATATTTCTTATTTATAAGATTAAAAAATAGGGCGGCGGCTCACCGCCCATTGTTGTTTAGTGAACAGGAGTTTCAGTTGTTTCCGCCACCCTGTTCAGGATATAATCAGCCGCTTTTTGCGCCTGCGCCGCGGCTCTTATTACCAGTGTTTTATCGTTACTTAGAGATTCGAGCCACCCCCCTATATAAGCTGCGCTGTTGATCAGGGTTTCCTCTTGTTCAATTCCTCCAACTGAACAAAGAAAGGCGGCGGCCATCTCTGCGGTCAATTCTTCCTTGCTGTACAGCTCTCCACCGAAGCCGTCCGATGTTACCAGTTCTTTACGGTTCAGGCGGCTGGCATGGCCGGTACTATGCGCCAGCTCATGAAACAGGGTGCAGTAATGATCCTCCGTACTTGTGAACAGGGCTTTTTCGGGGATATTGACCAGGTCACGCGCGGGACTGTACCATGCCCTGTCTCCACTGTACCGTATTTGGGGAGCGTTGGGCATGTTGTTTACAATCCGATCACAGGCCACCAGACTATCAATAATAGTTTCCGCTGGTGCGCTTTCTTCAGGAAGTTCAATGCCTTCCGTCTGCGCAATATTGAATACGGTATATATCCGGGGAACCAATTTGATGGATTTACTTTCTTCGTCTGTTGCAGGGTCTGTATTGCTTTCCTGTTTATCCTCTATCTTAGCCCAATAAATAATGTGCATACCTTTTTCTCCTTTGCGGATATGCCCGCCCTTTGCCTGCACCTGTTTGAACGTTATAAAATAAGGGGTTGGATATTCTTTTAAACGGGTAATGTGGTTCAGAAAAAACACGTTCCACCCCCTGTATGGCAGGCCGGTAACAATGTTCTTAGGACATCCTTTATTGCTCCATCCTTTGCGCCAAACTATAATCCCCTTTTCCAGTTGTTCCATTACAAAGTCGGTTACTTCCCGGTATGTGTCTTTTATTGATTTGGTTGTGTTTGCTGGTTTCATCTTGTCGGATTTTTAGGTGATTAAACTTTTGATTATATCCTGTCTGTGTGAGGTAAAAACCCGCTCCTTTATTTATGCTCCCAGAGCGGAAAGGAGTTTTTAATTAAAAGGGTAAGTTGTCCTCTTCTGTTCCCGGTGCGGGTGCATCCGATGTGGTTGTTGCGGCTGCTGTCTTTGCTTTGCCGTGCAATTGAATGTGCTGTACATGCAGGGTTAACCGGGCTTTGGCATTGCCATCCGCGCCCTTCCATGCGTTCACGCCCACACGTCCTGCAGCTTCTATTAACGTGCCTTTTTTGAGCACTGCGGCAATACCGGTTCCCATCCAGTAAGCACAGTTGTAAAAATTAGTTACCTGCTTTACTTCCTTCGCTCCTTTTACTTTAAAGCGGTCATTTTGTGCGATAGTGAAATTGACAACCTTACGGCCATCTTCTAATGTTACGGTTGTTGCATCTGCTGTTAAACGTCCGAAAATTGTTTGCATGATTGATAAATTTTAGAATATGAATGAATGATTAAAAAAGTGTGAGGTTCCGGGTGTCTATGTTACCGGTATAGCGTTCCGGGCTGTGTTTCCTAACTAAGTGATAAACGGTAATATCTTCGTTCAGGTAAATCGCCCACGCGCTTACTAATGATTTGGAACGATTGCACTTGCGGCTACGCTGTATCTGCCATGAAAGCCGCATTAACTTTGATTTGTGTTGTAGTTGCATACGAATTGTTTTTATTTGTTTCTGATACCCGGCCTATGGCCTCGTCGTCAACCTCGTAGCAACCCGTCCTTATAACAGGACTTAGGAAAAGCAAGGTTTTTGTAATAATTTTTACTACCTCCGTAAACAACTCTGCCGAAGGCGCCAAAATGAGGTGGAGAAAAATTTTACAAAACCCGTGGCCAGTCCCGTCCCTAAAGGCGGGATGCAGACCTTGCTTTTGCTAAGGACAGTTAGGGAAATTCGCGACAGAAGGTCGCGGAGAGCCGGAGGCTGGGCTATTAGTGGGTAGGCTGGAAATGTTTCTGGTAGTGAAAAGAAAAAAGAGAAGTATAAAAAAAGATGATAGAAGTGCTACAGTAGAAGTGTGTGACACAACGAATTATCATAGTAGCACAAAAGCTGGCTACATAATAATTAAAAATAAATGGGCTCCCTGGCAACAATGTTTGCTCTGCCGGAAGAGCTTACAAAGAATATCAACAGGCTAATATTTAAAAAGCCCTTATAAGAGTTTTTTGCAAAGGTTAGTGTTTCAAAAATGAATACCTGGTTCGTATAAGATCATGAAGCAACAGGGTAAGTAAATAGTTTATCTAAGCTGACATGCTGCCTGCACGCATTACCATATTTTCTCCAAATCTTTTTTTTACGCTGTCAATGGACTGATAAGCGCAGTGTGTTGTTACCGATACAAAAAGATCTGGAAATGAAATCTGACTGCTGGCTTAACTGTTCGACAGAAGGGTTTGAAGAAAAATTGGGCAGAAAAGCAACTGCCCTTAACTTTAAAATTATTGTGCCTGCTCCCTAGGATGTAATCAGGGAAAAAACCGATTATATAAAATACCCTTTACGGTCTTATTTTTGTTTTGGTGAGAGTGATTTTAAAGCGCTTGACAAGTTTTTTACTGCTTTTGTAAGCTTCCCTTATTTTAGTGCCAGTGTCAGTTAGAGTTTTCAAATGTAAAATTCTTTTCGTTTCCTGCCGCTTTATCCACTACCGGCTGCGCTTCAATTTGATTTAATGTTTCGCTTGCCGGTGTGGATAAAGCTGATGTTTTTAGTTTCCGGTATTTGATTGGAGAAAGATAACCCAACGCCTTATGCGGTCTTTCGGTATTATAATCATCTCTCCATTCCTCACATTTTTCCCGCACTTCATTTAAGCTGTAAAACAAGTAAGCATTCAGCAACTCTCTTCTAATACTTCCATTTGTTCTTTCAATATAGGCGTTCTGCATGGGTTTTCCGGGCTGAATAAACTGTAAGGTGATTTGCCTGTCCTTTTCATTACACCACTGTTCCAACTTGTGGCTGATAAATTCCGGCCCATTATCGCACCGGATATTAGCTGGCTTACCTCGCTGGGCAATCAACCTTTCTAACACTCTTATCACTCTGGGAGATGGCAATGAAGTATCCACTTCTATGGCTAAAGATTCCCTGTTAAAATCGTCTATCACATTGAACAGCCTGTATCGCCTGCCATCCACCAGGCTATCGCTCATAAAATCAATACTCCACACCTGGTTAGGGGCTGTAGGAACAATCAGCGGCTGTTTTACCCTTTCAGGAAATCTTCTTTTAGCCCTGCGACGTATATTCAATTTCATATCTGTATATACCCGGTAGATTTTTTTATGATTCCAGCTGTAACCTTTATTCCACAACCGGTAACAGCACTGCCAAAAGCCAATGGCAACATGCTTAGTGGTTAATGTTGTCAGCGCTGTTTGCAGCTCTTTGTCATCTTTAAGTTTCGCTTTGTACTGATAGCTTGTGCGGGATAAGCTGATCAGTTTACACGCCTTACGGTTACTTAGCTGTTCTTCCCGGACAAAATGATCAACAGCTTCCCGTTTCTCCTGGGGCGTTATAACTTTTTTTCAATAAAATTTTTCATAGCCCTGTTCTCCAGGCTCATCTCGGCAAACATCTTCTTCAGCTCTGCATTTTCCTTTTCCAATTCCCGCATCCTGGTTACATCGCTTACCGTCATGCCCCCGTACTTGGCTTTCCAATTATAAAATGTAGCATCACTGATTCCTATTTCACGGCAAAGATCTTTAACTGCTACACCGCTTTCCTGTTTCTTAATAGCTGCCACTATCTGGCTTTCTGTAAATCGCTTTTTCATTGTATTTTAAAGTTTAAAATTAACAACTCTGTTGATTTTAAACTCTAGCTTTAAATGGCCGAACTTTGGGGAAGCTTACACTTTAATCACAATAGCTATCCGTTGAAAAGTACTTTTAAAATTACAGGATCTAAAAGTTCATATACAGCATACTAATGGGTTTCCCAAACAAGTGAATAATATTCCGCGCTACATAATCAGCAGTCAGCTTGGCATGCAATAAATCATTTTCCTCAGATATGTTGAAGTACTGTATTCCATACTAATGAGTACGAAAAAAGAGGGACGTTGAATGTAAATCCCTGCGATGTTGACCCAGTCTAGTGTCCCTGGATGTTGACCCACCTTGTTTGCGTTGGCCTCATTGCAGGCGACAAGATGACGATTTTTATTGCTAAGAGAGTGAACTGATAGTGTTTAAAAAATACAAAGTACTATTGATTCGGGTTCATTTTTTATCGCATGGATTACCCTTTCAATTCTATACCCAAGGCATTAGCTGTCATTCTCTCAATAATAGCATCAGCGAGGGTTGTATTATTAATATCCTCATACCGATTTTGCAATCGGTAATTGAGATGTCAAAATGATACTTTTCTGCTGTAGCGGTCTTCGAGTGGATATTTCACTACAAAGTATACTACCTATTTCACAAAGGATACCAGGGTTTCACAGTAAAGGGTCCCACTTGTTGAGTCGTTGATTTTTGTTGTATTTTACATCAAAGCAGCTCTAGATTGTTAGTTTTTTGACTGACAATACGGCGTAAAGTATAACACTTTAAGTGGACGTTGTTTTGATGAGCTCAGGGCATACGACCGGTCAACCTGGAAGCTGATCGCTTGTCTGGTGCTTGTTCGTGTACTGCCTTTGATGATTTTAACTTGTTAATGTAAATACACCCCATTACCCTAACCTTATACCGTGTGC
>DAOLFI010000935.1:0-1737 GCA_035326385.1 Niabella sp. | reverse complement strand
AAACATAAGGCATGGAAAGCTACGGTAATGGATAATGGTGTAAATAAGTTTGTTTCAGAAACATATATTCCTAAGGTGAAAGAACGGATGAAAATACTTGGCGCCGAAAATAAAGCGACTGAGATAATGATGCTGTTGAATAAAAGCATTACGCCACATTCATAACACAAATCCTGTTGAAAGAATATGATTGGTGAACTTCAAAAAAAACTGGAACAGCTTCAGAGCAAACCGTTACTGAGTAAAGCATTAATCGGATTCGACGGCTATATCGATCTGATACAAAAGGTGGTAAAGTCTTCGGCCAAAGAGTCAAGGCAATACTACAACTGCCTCTATGATGTTGGTGAGCATATTTCGGCTGCATCAGGGAAAAGTGCACAATTGGAAGTATGCACGATCACAAAAAAACTGGGCGGCAATGCTCCGATAATGGCTAATTCGTTAGCCCATCTGGGAATAGATAATTACTGCATAGGCACTATGGGGTATCCTAATATACAGGAGGTTTTCTTGCAAATGCACAAAAGATGTAAGCTCTTCTCCATAGGCGAGCCGGGGATAACGAATGCGCTTGAGTTTGAAGACGGCAAACTGATGTTATCCGAGTTAAGCAGTTTTGAAACGCTCGATTTGCAATATATTTTAAATCTGGATGAGGCTTTTTTATTGGATGAATACCTGAAAAAAAGTCGCTTAATAGCAATGGTAGATTGGGCAAACCTACCTTTATGTACGCAACTATGGATGCAGATGCGCACCTATATCCTTGATACAAATATTGCTGACAATATCTATTTCTTTGACTTATGCGATCCGTCAAAAAAAACAGTAAACGAGATCCGGGAAGTATTAAACGTAATAAATACTTATAAAGAATTAGGAAAAGTAATAGTAGGGCTAAATGAAAACGAAGCTATAAAAGTTTACAAAGCCCTAGAGGGCATGAGCCCGTCCGATGCCGAAGACTGGGCATTAACAACTAAGTATAACCTGGAAGAGATCACATCATTTATCTTTAAAGCTATGCATATCGATATATTACTGGTTCACCCAACTGACAGGTGTTTGGCAGCTACCCATGAAGGTGTTATCAGATTAAATGGGAATGTTGTTAAACATCCTAAGGTTTTAACAGGAGGCGGGGACAATTTAAATGCAGGATTTTGCTTCGGTTTATTAAACTCTTTTTCGATTGAAGAATGTATGATGCTGGGTATGGCCACTTCGGGAGCTTATATACAAAATGGCAAAAGCCCCTCAATTGATGATTTAATAAGCTACCTACAGAATTTGTAATCCCTCATTATTATTACGTATGTTATCACAAAAACAAATTAAAGTTGCCGTTGCCGGAGTGGGATTTATCGGGCCGGTTCATATTGAATCATTGCGCCGTTTGCCAGGCATAGAGGTGGCAGCCATTTGCCACTCCAATGAAAAGGCTGCCCGACAAAAAGCCGCCGAGCTGTTTATTCCGGATTACTACAGCGATTTTGAGAAAATGCTCAGCGAAGTGGAGCTGGATTGTGTTCATATATGCACACCAAACGACCTCCATTATCACATGGCAAAGGCCGCTTTGCTTGCAGGCAAGCATGTGGTATGCGACAAACCCCTGGCCATGACAGTAAGGGAAGCTAAAGAATTAGTGGAGCTGGCTAAAGCCAGAAATCTTGTACATGCGGTGAACTTCAATATAAGGTATTACCCGTTAGTGCGCCAGATGAAGCGTAT
>DAOLFI010000934.1:0-1738 GCA_035326385.1 Niabella sp. | reverse complement strand
AAGAGCCCCTGATCTTATTGGTATTCCATTCTACTTTTGTGATGTCCCACCCCGCGCCGCCATTTGCAAACGGACTAAAATTCCTTTTCTGGGCTTCATCCAGCAGCAAAGCACGGTCTTTGATAAAAGCGGGTATTTTGTCCAGTTCAGGCTTCAATATCCTCCATCGCAGCTTCAATGCCGATACAAAAGCGGGGTCTTCAAAGAAACGGTCGAACCAGGGCGCATTGGTTTTAATGAACCACCCGTCCCATTCTGAGGAGGAAGCTCCCTGATCCCAGGTAATATAATCGGCATTGCCAAAAGCCAGGTCAAAATCCCATACAAGCGGCATTTCTATTTTGCCGTTCCGGCGAATGGCCATATAGCAGCTGCCCCGCATGTTCCCGTCAACATTTTTGGCAAGCTCCTGCACTATATAATAGTTAATGAAAGACTCCATGTGTATATATTTCCGATAGCCGTTCTGCGGGTCTTTGAAATTTTCGGAGTACAGGGCACTTTCTGCTGTATTGAAAAATCCTTTTACATAATCGTACTGCTGAGGGGTGGGCTCATCAGGGTCTTTGAACATAATGGGGAGCCGCCTGATATCCGTTTTAAACTTATACGGTTCGTCATAATGAAAATCCAGCTCCAGGAAATACCCCCCGGTAAGGGCTTCGCCCGAATTATCGGAAGCTTTTACCAGGTCCATATTCACTCTTTTCTCCGATACTTTAACATGCTCTGTCAAAGCATAAACACCCTGGTAAATACCGTTCAGGTAAAGGTCAACGCTCACAGAGCCGGGCGTCCAGCTCATGCCTGCTGCACGCGCTATCTGTAATGCTGCCATATTCCTCAGCAGCGTTTTGTCCAGGTAGTTGGCCAGCAGCGCCCAGTCCTTATCAGCGCTCATACCTAACAGGGAGGCTTTGCTGTCTAAATTCAGGCGATAGGGTTTTTTGGGCATTCCCCATGTAGAATTTCCGCGCCCTTTGATCCTTGCGGCCGCTGTGAACGGGACGCCATCTGTATAAAACCGGTCAATATCTTCTACCATAACAGATGTTTTCACATATTGCTCCTTATTTGTGATGGGCGCAGCGCCTTCAGTATTTATATGCACCCTGGGGATGCGTGGGAGCTTCTTTGTTATAGTAACAGTATAATCTGCTTTTTTACCATTTTCGGCAATAACGCTGTAAATAACGCTATTGCTGAAATCATTCCTGGTAACTTCACTTACCTGCTCTGTGCTCCCTATTTTTACTGATGCCCCTGCATAGGAAAAGGTAGCTACCAACCCGTTCAGCGGTACGCTATAGGGAACAGACACGCTGATGTTATTGCCGGAGATCACGCCTCTTGCAGTTTCTTCCAAACCTTCATTCAAAGCGTAAGCCAGGATAAAAGACTCTATCCGGGCCTCTGAAGACAGCTGCTTTACTTCATCTACTTCTTTATGGAAACAGGAAACAAAAGGTGAAAATATTGCCAGCCATAAGAACAATATACCGGCAGGATAAGCTCTAAAAAATTTCATACGCATCGTTTATTCAGAATATTCAAATATTAAAAGCAAAGCATAAACATAAAATAGCTGCAGAGATCCACGTTCCCGGCAGGAAAGAGCAAATATATTACAACGCTCTCTTTTTTATTTCATGGGTACCGGGTTATATTTTACTGATACCTGTATCCTGGTGATTATTGTGCAGCACAATAACTGACCTTCCCGTTTCGGGTATATTAA
>DAOLFI010000100.1:0-8283 GCA_035326385.1 Niabella sp. | reverse complement strand
GGTTTTCTACGATCACGTTGATCTTTTCTTTTGCGGCATATTCCCCCAGGCGGGAAAGCCCGTCTGCCGCAGCTTTGGCCACCTCTTCCCTGCTTCCGTTGCCAGCAGCATTTACCCTGATTGTTTTACACCCCAGGTACTTTGCCGCATTTACCCATTTATAATGATTTTCTACAGCCTGTACTCTTTTGCTATCGTCCAGGTTTCCAAGCTCCCCTTCCCCATCGCACATAATTAAATGATTTTTTACACCGTTGTCTTTGCAGCGTTTTAACAGCTCATTTAAATACTTTGTGTCCTCAGCTTTGTCTTTAAAAAAGGAATTCACATATTCCACAACGCTGATCCCAAATTCCTTTTTTGCTACTACAGGAAAATCAAGATTCTCCATCTCTTTTGCAAAAAGCGCTTTATGCAGTGACCATTCCGCAAGCGATATTTCAAAAAATGGTTTTGCAGCATGAGAAGAAAGAACCTCTTTACCAAACGCAGGCAACACTGCAGTACCCGCTGCAAAAACAGACAGCTGTTTTAAAAATATTTTTCTTTTCATCATTATACATTTAGATGTTCGTCAAACTTACGTGAAACTTGCCTGATTGCAAACAGAAGTTTCTACAGACCCAAAAACAACCTGTTCGCCGCAGGATGATGTATAGTGAAACCGGATAAAATTTGTTAATCAATTTGTAAAGAATGGTTTAGTCATTTTTAGATTTTTATAAATGAAAAAGATTGTTTACTTTAGAAATGCAAACAAGCTTTTTTAACTTCAAAGAATTATTTATGGAAACAACTAATATCGAATTTTCCCAGGATGAATTACAGGTAACCAGGTTAGATGACGTTTCAGAAACTGCCGGAGCTTACGACGGAGATGGGGATGGCGATGGAGACGGTGGCGCTGATGGCGGGGATGGAGCTGACGGAGATGGAGGAGCAGATGGCGATGGTGGCGCTGATGGGGATGGAGGAGATGGTGGTGCTGATGGAGATGGCACAGGAGCCTGATCTTCCTGCTATTTAAACAAAACTTTAAAAAGCCGCAGTGAACATTTATTTTCTGCGGCTTTTTTTGCATTTTGCATACTTCATAATAACCAATCATGAATAATTTTTTTAAAAATATTGTAGCCCCCTGTTCTGTTGAAGACTTTTTTAATCAGTATCATGAAAAAGATATCCTCCATATAAAAAGGAATGATGAAGCTTATTATAAAAATATCCTGACCTCACAAGAGATCTCCGATTACCTGGAAAGGCAGGATATTTTCTATCCTTCTGTAAGGATCGTAAAAAACGGAAAAGAAATACCTCATGCAGAGTACACACTTAAAAGTACCCCTATAGGACATCACCGCAAAGATGGTATCATTAATACAGATAAAGCATTTGCCCTTTTTAATAACGGGGCAACCTTTGTGATACAGGCAGGGCAACGATATTTCAACAACCTTTCTCACTGCTGCTTACAACTCTCACAAAAATTCAATGCACCTGTTCAGGCTAATTTATATATTACTCCCGATAAATCCCAGGGCTTTAACCCGCACTGGGACACACACGATGTTTTTGTACTGCAGATCTCAGGTACTAAAACATGGCATTTATATGGATTTGAAAAAGAGCTGCCTACCAAAAACCAAACCTTTGTAAGCAAGGGCTATGAAAAAGAACCTATCCAGACTATCCAGCTATGTCCCGGCGACTTTTTGTATGTGCCCCGCGGTTATGTGCATGATGCCATAGCTGATGATGGCATTTCATCGCATATCACTATTGGTGTTCTGTCTTTTACATGGGCAAGATATTTTAATGAGATTTTTCCACAGCTGGAAGAATTTAAAACATTCAGGGAAGCAGTTCCGTTCTGGAAAGAAGACCTTTCTTCTTTAATAAAAGAAAAAACAGAAGCGCTCAAACAAAAACTTTCAGAGCTTGATTTTGATAAAGGGATTGAAAGACTGAATAAAAATTACAGGGCAGCACAGCCTCAGCCGGTACATCACTATTTTGAAAGCATCCGTACAATAAATAAGCTTTCTCCCGGTACCAGGCTGGCTTTGAATGAAGGAGTTATTTACAACTTTGTTAAAAAAGAAGAGGGTAATGAGCTGCAGCTTTTAGGAAAAGCGATCCGGCTTCCGGATACAGCAAAACCGGCGCTGGATTACATTTTCAACAATAAAAAATTCACTTTACAAGACCTGCCGGCAGCAACTGATGCAGCAAAAGAGCTGGCCGTTCAACTTATCAGGGAAGGCGTTGTTTATATTGAAGAACTATAAAAAAGCATTGTTTGGAGCATAACATCAATAAAGAAGTATTTTTTTGCAGCACTGCTTCCAGATATTTTAAGGAGCAGCTGAGTGGAACGGCGGCCAATTCGGAGGCGTTTATTCTACTGGAACATTGCAACCCTTTTCCTGAAAAAGTAATGGAGGCCCAGTTTGATAAAGAGTGGCTGCGCAGCATTCAGCGGCTGGCCAAATCGTACAAAGGAAAGGTGTTGCTTATCAGGAACAACAAAACAAATTTTAAGGACTGCAAAATATCTTTTGTTGACTGCAATGCCTGCCGCTATTTTACTATAGAAACAGCCATAGAAAATACACCTTCTGTTCAATTAGCCGACTATATAACGGATCCCCGTACAGAGTGGCAAACAGATCCTTTTTTTGTGATTTGTACCAATGGGAAAAAAGATAAATGTTGCGCCAAGTTCGGGTTCCCTGTATATAAATTTTTTGAATCGTTCAATGCAGATGTGAATGTATGGGAATGTTCACACGTAGGTGGAGACCGCTTTGCTGCCAATGCTGTAGCTATGCCTTTTGGCATTTATTACGGCCATGTTGCAGTAGAAGACGTAGGCCATATTATGGTAAGGACGCTCTTGCGGAAAATTTATAAAAACAAATTCCGTGGCTTATCGCGCCGTTCTTTTTACGAACAGGCTATTGAATGCCACCTGCGCGAGCACCTGCAGAACTACGATATAGATTTTGAGATCCACACACATTTACTGTATCATGAAGGAGATACCTATAAGGTAGACGTAACAACCAGCAACAATGGCCATTATATAATGGAATTACTGAAGGAGCGAATCTCCTATCCGCACCGGCTTACCTGCAAATCCCAAAAGCCGGAGGACCTGTCAAAATTTAAACTGACAAGATTGGAAGTGATTTAAACCAGCTACTCCAGCTCCTGCTCTATGGCTTTTATTACTTCCTCAAAATAATTAACATCATTCAGGCGGCAGGCGTGTCCCATGCCTCCCGGACTGAATACATTTACTTCCATTAGCTTATCCCCTACAATATCAAGGCCCACCAGAAACATACCATCTTTAATGAGCTTATAGCTTACGGCATCTACAATATCTGATACCGTTCTGGTTATTTTAGGCACTGAAACAGATCCACCCTGATGCAGGTTGCTTCGTATGTCCCCACTTGCCTGCGAACGGTGTATCGCCGCTATTTTACCATCTATCTCAATCGGCTTTCCATTCAGTAAAAACAAACGTATATCTCCTTTACTGGCTTTAGGCAGGTATTCCTGCGCAACAATATAACCATCACGGCCGATGGCGTCAACAATCTGGTTGAAATTCTGGTTCCTTTCGTTCACCAGGAAAACATTCTTCCCGCCGGAACCTTGTAAAGGTTTTAAGATGATATTCTTTTTATGCGCGGTATAGAAAGCTTTTATTTCCGCAATGTTTCTTGTAATAATTGTTTCGGGACGTACACTTTCAGGAAAGTATTGAAAATACATTTTGTTTGCCGCCCTTCCCAGTATATCAGGATTATTCAGTACCAGCACCCCGTTCTTTTTTGCCAGCTGACCAAATACAATACCCGCATACTGGGCCCAAGGTCTTTCCTCAAGGTCGATAGAGGGGTCATTACGCAGCATCAGTACATCCAGGTCTTTTGACTCAATGAGTTTCTTTTCTGCTTTAAAAACAGCTTCCATAAAAATTTTAAGGCTCCTGAACTTTTTTGCCGGTGCCTTTTTAGCATGGGCGCCCATTTGCTCAGATGCCGTATAACTAAAGTCTGCTACTGCTATGTAATACACTTCATGTCCCATTTGCAATGCCTGTAAAGCCAGGCATGTGGTAGTAAAAGAAGGCTCTTCTCTATCATAATCATTAATAACAAAAGCTATTCGCATATATGTTGTTTTTAATTGTTTTAATGTTGGATCATTTTAAAAATATTCCCGGCTCTTTTTATGCTCTCCAGCTTTTCTGTAAATGCTCCTGTCAGAAACCTGGGTGTTATAGGAGCTTCAAATAAAATATTCCGGTGTATCAATTCCTGAACTACCGGTAAATAATCTTCACGGATCTTACCAATCAATAAATACTTCAGATCTTTACCCCTTTTGATATAGTCGATAATATTGAGAAAACCCTTCAGGTATACAGCATCTTTTGTAAGTCCGCCACCCCTGTACACCCTCATGCAAATGTTAAATGCAGAATGATGTTCAAAAGCATATTTATCCGTAAGCAGATCAAAAGTTTCTACAAAAGATTTGCCGCTGACCATTGCATGCGTAGCAACCACACGGGCCGCAAGCGTTCTCATACGGCTGCCGGTAAGTCCGCCGGTAAGATATTCGGCTAACACCGCCAGGCCTTCCTGTAATTCCTCGTATCCCGGAACACCTATGGAAAACAACTCCAGCGGCTGCGCTTTACCGTTGTAATAAGTTACCACATGCGTTCCTACTTCATGCTGTAATAAAGACTCTGCTCTTTTGGGAGAGACTCCAAAGCCTGAATTAATATTAAGCACCCCTTTTGACACCAATACCCCTTCCACATCATCCGCAATACGGATATTGGTTGAAATGCTTTTATCCTGCGTGCGCAGCCATTTCAACTCTTTCCTGGCAAGCTGCGCGAACCCCGAAGCATTTAACCTTTTGGATCCCGCCACTGGCGCCCTGACCACATCTATAGCAACCAGCAGCGCTTTAGCCATATCTAATAACTGCTCACTAACGGGACCAAACAATTGCAGACTGCTTAACATAAAATCATGCTTTTCTCTCTCCTGCATCATGTTCAGCATGCGATCAATCTCTTTTCGCTTATCCCTGAACAGGAACGCAATGGTAGGATCTGTAATATCTTCAACAGGCAGGTTGTATATTTTCCGCTTAATGATCTCAGGATCGACGGGCATGGGCCTGTAATGAAATACAGGATCTTTCGAATAATGGTCCTGTTTAAATTGCTGCCATGCCTCATTTACATTAATGGGTGTTACCAGCATTAAAAAGTCGAACAGCTTTGTATAAGCCGCAAGCTCTCTGTCTATTTCCCTTGCTTTATCATCAATGATGGTAGTCCCCAGCATTTGAAAATGGGAGGTAATAAAGGTAGTTTGTAACCGTATAAATTCAAAAAAGCTTTTACGTAAAGCCTTGCTGTAGCCAGCTCTTAATTCACGCAGGAATAAAGGATATGCTTTCCCGGTAGCCTCGTTTATATATACCGGCGCAATTTCTATTCCCATCAAGGTAATACCTTCTTTCTCCAGTTGCTCTTTCTCCAGTAAGGCTTTCATTCCCGGCGGCGCTGCAGGCGCGTCCTCCTTTTTTAATACAGATGTCTTACCCCAGGAAGGAACAGGGATTTTACCAAGCTCAGTATCTAATTTTCGCGCGGTAGCAACGGCGCTCTTTTGACTTATATATATAGCGAAGGGTGAGCGGTAAGCCAGTGGGATCTGCCAGGCTTCTACCAACAGGAACCCTTTGAACTTATCAAAAAACATACGGCTCACTAATTGGACTATTTCCCGTAATAAGCCATCAGCGCTGTCCTCTGCAATAAGGTAAGCAGATTCTGTTTTACCTAAACGGCTAGGGAAATAATCCTTACCTCCTGTTAAGCGATATACCAATAAAAAAGGAACCGGCTTTTCTATTTTTAGAATACCATTACCCGGCAGGCTGATATGTATAGGTTCTGCCTTTTTCAGCTTGTCCTGTAACCTGTTCAATATTTTCTGGCTGGTATCCGTCATCATTTTGCTATTGGGTTCTTTGTCTTTATTTCTTTGTACAAAAAGCCTACCGATAACTCAAGCAGTTGTTTCAGCCTGTTTATATGCGGTATGCTGGCGATGCCAGTCCATTCATCCATGAAGGTTTTTTTGAACTCAACTGAAAATACAGCACCATATTTCCCATAATGTTCAATGACCCACCGGGCAAATGCACCACCTTTAAAAATAATGTTCTGCCTGGCATCTGTTTTATGATCCAATGCATCTGCTTTTGCAAAAAAATTTGTTACGCGGTTACATAGCCCTTGCCATTTCTCCCCGTTATATGCGGTACCCATATTTATTTCGGGATGGGTTAAGGTATCAGCTTCTGTAAAAGGATTTTCCCGGCGATGGTTATAGGAATGTACATCAAGAACAAAAAAACAGCCATATTTTTTTATTGCAGCTTCAATTATACCAGCAACAGCATCGTAAAATAAATCATAATCTTTATGGAGCTTACTGATAGCCCCCGTAGGTAAGCCATTCCAGACATTTAGCCCCCACGCGTCTTCCGGTTTTAAATAAACAGCTTTATCCTTTGTTCTGTTCAGGTCAAGCTGAAAGCGAGAAGTATGTACTACCACTTTAGTGACAGGAAGATCAGCGATCATATATCCTGTATAAGGATCTTCTTCACGGGAGCGACCCTGCTCATCCAGCAGAAGGTAATCGTGCAGGGTATTGTCAATGAAATGCCCGTCATGGAGCGCAAAAGCGATCACAGGAGTTGCTTTATCATCAATGGTAAAAAAGGGGGGGCTGCTCATATTTTTGTAAAGACAAAAAGCAGGCCATTCCGTTTAAGAAACAAGCTGTTATAACGATAATTCTTTTTTTTAACCCATGCTAACAAGACCTACACCCATGAATACTTTAAATTAAACTGTAATTGGCAGCACAGGCAACTGCTTCAGTTATACTTTTTACATTCAGCTTTCTGAAAATATTTTTTTTGTGATACTTGATCGTTTCCGGTGAAAGGGAAAGCCGGGAAGCGATCTCTTTCATTGTAAACCCTCTTACTGAAAAATAAACAATTTCCTTTTCTTTTTCACTGAGTAATTCATCGTTGACCCTTTTCCATACGGATGTGCTTGGATCAAAAGACCATTTCCCCGGGTCGCCTGTCTTTTGCATAATGACATTTCCTGATTTTTTTTGTGAAGACAGTGAGTTAACACACAGAACAAGCCATATTCTGCCCTCGTCATCACACGCAAGCGGCGTTGCCTTGTTATTGATCAGTATCGTATTCTTACCGGGTTGTAATAAGTGAAAGTCGCAGGACATGCTTAGAAATTTCCTGTCTTCAACAGCCACACTTTCAAAAAAACCGAACGCTGCGGTATTTGCTTTTAAAAGCATATCAATATCACCTGCTGGTACCTGGCTTAAATAAAAACCGTATCCCATATTTTTCACTTCATCAGCAGTGTATCCACATAAGAAAAACGGATGATCCGAAACGTATGCAAAACCTCTTTTCCTGTAATCAACTATATAAACACTTTGATAGGAAGCCCTGGCAAAGGCTTCAGCGGTTTCAATATATGCTGCCAGCCTTTGGCTATCATAGACAGATATTTTTTTGCTTGCCGTTACCGGCTTAAAAAAATCTTCAATATCAGCTTCCATAGTATGCTCTTTATATATGCACTACCCATTTGTGTAGTAAAAGTAAAGCTTTGATGACATACTTTTACAACTACAGTTATAATCCTTATCCAATGAAAAAACAATCAAACCTGCTGCTTATTTTTATATTATGCACTATATGGTGCCAGGCACAGTATGATAATGAGCATTTTTCCAAATTAAAGATTGCTGTTTCAGGCGGGTACGCTTACCGGCTTGGGAAAAAACCTTCAGGGGATCAATACTACAAAGACATTAGCCAGGGCCCTGCATTTACTGCGGATCTTACCTGGTTCTGGAACCAGAAAAACGGAGCCGGTATTCATTATTCCTACTTTAGTACATCCGGAACTTCTAATAACCTTGGAATAAACAGCAATATCAATATTCATTTCATTGGCCCTGTTTACCGGGTACAAGGCATAAGCGCTAACGAAAAATGGCAGGCGGTTTCAGGTATAGGCCTGGGGTATATGAATTATACTGATAAAGGCTGGATCAATTTTGGAATGCCCGGCAGCAATACTATCAAAGGCTCCTCCATAGGATCTTTAATAGAAGTTGG
>DAOLFI010000933.1:0-1742 GCA_035326385.1 Niabella sp. | reverse complement strand
CATTGGTCATCATCACCAGGTCCATAGCGTTCTTTACCACTTCTGAGGCCGAGCTAAAGTAATAGGAAGGATTGTGTATATAACCTTTTATATCACTGTTCAGTAAAAACCATGAATATATGTTCTGGGGCCTGCTGGTTTCGTTTTCGTAATCAGCATCTGTTACCGAGACAGAAAAATTTCCTATAACTGTGTCTTTCAGCAGAATAGAAAAGCGGTTGCGTTTCCTGGTACCTGTATCCAGCGTATCCATCCTGAGCTCTCCGGGCAGTATGTAATCCCTGTTATCAATGAAAGCAAGGCGCTCGGCCAGCGGCATATCATCTTTATTAAAAACGGTAAGATGCAATATGCCGGAGTAAAAATTACTGGTTGGAATAAGGCCGTTTATTTCTTTTTTGCCATCTCCAAGGGGCTGCCTGAAGATGATTTCATTTCCCATCTGGCCTATCATATAAGCCGGTTTAAAGGCCGGCTCTTCGCTGCCTGCCTGTATCCTGAACTGCTTTCCCTTTGCAGTGGTTCTTACGCTGAAGATTATACCATTTTTTGTTTGTTGCGGTAAAGCATATCTTACTTCTGATCCGGCAATGGTTGCAAAATAGCTTTCCCCCTCAACGGGTATAATAGGGAAAGACCCCATACCATCATGCATCGATTTAAAGCTGGTAATTAAGTCACCTTTATCATTAACTATTTCTCCTTCTACATTTACCGGCAACCCGTTTTTACCGGTGGCTTTAAAAGCTACTACATTGAGCAGGCCGGAGATCATATTTCCCCCCTCGGGAAAAAACAGGAGCTGGCTTTTATTTTCAGTAGCAGTTACCTCTTTCTTTTTACCTTCCTTCCCATAAATGGTAATGCGCTTATGAAAAATGAAACCGGGCTGATTCATCATCAGCGGGGAATAGGCTCTCAATTGGTAGGTTCCGGCAGGCGTGTTTTCGGGCAGGTCTAACTGTCCGATGGAAATACTTAAATAAGCAGGGAAAATACCACGTACTATAATATCTGACTGGTTATTCAAAAGCTCAACATAAAGAGTAGTGCTTTTGCCGGAGGGAATAAAACTGCTCATAAAATATCCTTTAAACCAGATGGTTTGCCCCGCGAAATAGCTTTCACGGTCAAGTTGCAGGTACAGTTTTTCTACCGGGTTGGTTTTTGACCATTCAATTATCCTATTATCAATAGATTGTGAAAGAGATGGCGCAATGCCAGCGTCCATAAACAGGATCAGCAGCAAAACTTTTTTCATAAAGATAAATCGGGTAAATCAGTAAGTGAAAATAACATAAATGACTGAAGAAAACCTCAGAAGTTTATTATTATCATGGGTTTTATCAGGAAAACAGACATTTTGTCCTCATTTTTTCATTGGCAATATTATTGACATGCTTAGTTTTGTCAACAAATAATGATATGATGAATGTAAATAATGATAATTTTTCAGGACAGGATGAAATAAATATTAATGCTGACGAAAACCTCAGTGGTACAGAGCACCTTAACGATCCGCTGGAAGAGAACCAACTGGAGGCTTTGAAAGCGGAGCTGGCAGAAAGTAAGGATAAATACCTGCGCCTGGCTGCTGAATTTGATAATTTCAGGAGAAGGACCCGTAAGGAAAGGGATGAATTTGCGCAAATCGCCAATAAAGATATAGTGCTTGCGCTGCTGGAAGTGCTGGATGACGTAGATCGTGCAAATGGCGCGTTAGAGGCCAGTAAAGATGAAAA
>DAOLFI010000932.1:0-1742 GCA_035326385.1 Niabella sp. | reverse complement strand
AAAAAAAAGAAAAAATAATGCGGGAAAAGAAATAATAGAAATTGAAAATAGTTAAAGTTTTCGGTCTTATTGAATGGTGGGAATACAAGCTACCGCCACTTTTAGGTATAGCTTATGCCACCCTGTTATTTAACAACCAAAACATTTTTAACCAGGGGCTATATATTCTTTTAGCGCTTATTTCCTTAATTGCAGGCGCAGTCTATGTAAGCATCATCAATGATATAGCAGATATAAAGGATGATGCAGCAGCCGGGAAACAAAACCGGATGGAAAAACTTCCGCTTTTTGCAAAACTCCTTTTACCAGGGATCTGCTTATTAACAGGTTTATTTTTTATTATTTTTCTTTATTGGCCGGACTATTTATCCTGCCTGTTTTATTCCATACCATGGATTGCGTTCTCCATGTATAGTTTCAAACCCATCCGGTTAAAGAACAGAGGAATTTTAGGCGTATTGGCTGATGCCAGCGGTGCGCATATTTTTACCAGCTTACTTATGGTCAGCTATATGTGCTTCCGTACAAATCAGCAGGTAAATACTACCTGGATATGTTTAATAGGTATATGGGCAGCCTGTTATGGAATGAGAGGCATTTTATGGCATCAGTTCCATGACAGGGAAAATGATATCAGAGCCCATATTGAAACTTTTGCCACAAAAAGAAACCCTCAAAAATTTAATAATATTGAATTTATTATTTTGTCTGTGGAGGTATCTGCCCTGCTCTGTATTTTGTTTTTATTAAACAATTTTCTCGTTTATGCAGGATTTGTATTGTACCTGCTTGTAGTATTTGTCCGGTACAGGAAATTACATAGGATGCCCGTTATCATTATTGCCCCCGAACGTCCTCATCAGATTCTGCTGCAGGACTTTGCCCAGGTTTTCTTCCCGGTATCCATATTAATGTATGCAGCTTTTACACAGCCTGATGGATGGATTGTATTACTGATCCATTTATTGCTTTTCCCTTTCAGAACGCTGCAGGTTATTAAAGATCTGAAGAATGGCCTGTTGGGCCACTAATCACCTAAAACACGATCTCCTGCATCAGTTTATCCAGGGATTTCTCAAGGCTACCGGTTAAACCCGGGTGAACTTTTGAGCACTGAATAATAGTACTTCGTGTGGCTGTAAGCCACCTGAACCGCGACGGCGCGTCCAGCTTTGCTATGGGAGAGCCGCTTAGTTTATCTCCTGCTGCAATCAGCTCAAAAGCTCTTAAATTCTTTTGAACGGTTTCAATATCTGTTTTTTCGTCAAAGCAACGAAGCTTTTGTTCGTTCAGGAAAATACGGCAACCTATATGGCCAGTCTTTTTACAAAATAAAATAATACCTGCATTTACAAATTCCTCACGTTCTACACGCGGCACTACCCTTATTACGGCGTACTCATATAATAGCTGCTCTTGCATTGATAGCCTGGTTTACAAACAGATCGCTGTGATTCAGTCTGTAAGTTAAAAAATCCCTGTATACTTTCCTCGTTTCTTCGGTCTCTCCAGCCGTTTCTTCATAGGCCAGCCATTCTGCGGGCAATGCTTCTATGATTTCTGCAATGACCTGGTCCGATAAAACCTCCCTTCCATATTCATCAGCTTCTTTCAGTAAAGCTGCGTCCTTTAACAAAACATGATCTTTAATTAAAGGGAAAGTACTTTTCATTTGCGTTGCGCTGCTATCCCAGTTATGATGAAAATACAGCGATGCACCATGATCTATTAACCAGAGCTCC
>DAOLFI010000099.1:0-8312 GCA_035326385.1 Niabella sp. | reverse complement strand
AATGGTGGTCAGTTTGCCTCGGCTTTAGGTGGTCAATTTAATCGGCGCACGCATATGTTATGAAATCAAGTATAGACTTTGTTACCATTTCAGGCTGTTCTTCCTGAGGAAAATGTCCGCAAGTTTCGAGTTGAACAGTCTTAGAATTTTTAAACCCGCTTTGAAACTTGTTAAGGTAATGCGGTTTAATAACAGGATCTTTTAGTCCCCAAATAAATAAGGTAGGCTTGTCCGAAATTACTTGCCGTTTGTCCCAAAGTTCTTGAAACCAATCTTGATCATTGAGCAATGATTTTGCAAATGACAACACTCCGTTTCGTTGGGTTTTATTAGTAAAAGGTTTGGTGTATTGCTTTAATAATTGTTTGGAAATTTTACGGTCGCCAAAGGATTGGGGTAAAATAAATTTTGGCGAAAAATTGAGATAACGATACAAAAAAGGCAATAAAGGACTTTTCAATATTTTACTCAATTTAATGAAATCAGGATCGGTTTTGCCGCTCCATAACCAAGAGTTGAGAATGACTAAGCGTTTTATTTTTTCAGGATGCCGAATACCAAAGTTCAACCCAATTGGACCGCCAAAATCGTGAACAACAAGCGTAATGTTTTCTAACTGTTTTTCAAGCACAAATCTTTCAAGCGTTTTGCTGTGGTTTTGGGTGGAATAGTCGTAATGTTCGGGTTTGTCCGATAGTCCAAAACCAATGTGGTCAATAGCAATACACCTGTAGTTTGATTTTAGTTTTTTGATACTACTTCTGTAATCAAAACTCCAAGAAGGTGTTCCGTGAACAAATAAAATATTTTCTCCGTGTCCTTCATCAATGTAATGAAGTTTATGTCCGTTAATATCAAAGTAATTTGAAGTAAACGGGTATTCTGATTTGTCAAGCCAATGATTTGCCATATTGTTTTTGCCTGCAAAGTTCGCAAGCATAAAGCAAACAAATCTTGGTATAAACCAAGATTAAAATTTTACACTGTTGAACAGCTTACTGAAGTTAGTTGGGTCTATGTATAAATAAGAGGCGATGTATTTATGTGGCACAAGTTGAAGCAGATGTGGACTTCTTTGGCAAAATGTTTTGTATCGTTCTTCAATGGTCAGTGAGTGCAGTTCAATATGCCGGCTAATCATTCCTGCCAAAATAAATTCTGTCATTCTTCTGAAAAGCCGTTCCAATTGTTGTGATTGCTCAAACAATTTTTGAAGCTCGTCAAAGGTTATATATTCCAATTCGCTATTCGTCAAACAGGTCAGAAAATATTTTGAGGGCGTCTGAAATGAAAATGATTCAGGGATGGCACATAAGTTCGGAAAATAAGTAAACGCAATAACGTATGTTTTATCGTCAGCGTCAAAGTACGACATCTGCACACCACTTTTCACAAAATAAAGTTCTTTCTGAACCTGTCCCGGAACGGTTATAAAGTCACCTTTCTTAAAAGTCTTTGTTTTAAGTTTGTCAATCAGCAAATTATAGTCTGCCGTGCTTACGTTGTAAAAAAGGCTAAAGTATTCATGTCGTTCCATAAAATCCAAGCTAACTTATTTATTTGTGTAACAAAATACGCAAATCCTTCAAAATAGGTTGTATTGGCGAATTTGTTTTGAGTTCTGCAAATGTTACTTTGTGTTTTAAATTCAATGGGATTGTTTATTCGGGTTTTGAACTTCTATATTTTTGGACGCTATTTCCTTTTTCGCTCTTGAATAGACCCACAGCGACAAAAACCCGGATATAATCAACGCATAGGCTATGCTTTTGCCCATCCTTTCAATAAATTTAATGAAGACCGAACTTTCATATGAAGAAAAACCCTCCGCTCCCGTAAGTAATTATGTTCGTCAAAAAAATATATTAAGATAAAAATATTATCTTTGTAACTAAGATAATTATTTACAAAGATAAATGAAAAGTGATTTAATCGTGAAGGTCAGAAAGCTAAGTCAGCTTTACGCCTACACCTCCATTAAAATGCATGAAACAGTTGCCCGAAAAGCGGGATTTTCTGGAACTGACCACAAATACCTTGGCTTCCTATTGCAAAAGGGTCGGATGACAGCAGGCGAACTTGCCGAATTAAGTGGATTGACAACAGGAGCTGTAACTGGTTTGATTGACAGGTTTGAGAAAAAAGAATTAGTGCAAAGGCAGTTTGATAAGAGCGACCGTAGGAAAGTTGTTATTGTTCCAAACAAAACAAAGATAACAAAGCTGATATCGCCGTTTTATAGGGACTTTCAAGCAAATTCAGAAGAATTATTAAGTACATTTTCTTCAAATGAAATTGAAACAATGGAGCATTATTTTACTAAAGCCATTGCATTAATGGAGAAAACAACTGAAACTATACAAAAGAGACCCAATAAATAAAAATGGACAATACGAAAAAAAATACAACGTTAAATAATTTATTGCACAACCCATTTTTGCAAACTTTTTTTCATGGAACAAGAGCAGATTTGAATATTGGCGACTTTATATCTGTTGGCTATCAATGCAATTATTTTGACAATAGACAACTAAAGCATGTATATGTAGCAGCTACTTTGACAGCAGCAATCTGGGGCGCAGAACTGGCTGCGGGTGATGGACGCCAAAGAATATATTTAGTAGAAGCGACCGGAGAAATTCAGGATGATCCAAATGTTACTGATAAAAAATTTCCCGGTAATCCAACAATGTCTTACCGTTCTGTTCATCCTTTCAAAATTATCGGAGAAGTAGGCAATTGGCAGGCACACTCAGCAGAACAGATCCAGGCTATGAAGGACGGAATGCAAAAACTTACTGATCAGGGACTAAATGTTATTATTGATTAATCTGAATTTTTAAGACTATCCAGATTTACAGGAGAACAAAACACCTGATATATTTTTATAAATTTACAAAAACTTACGGTAACAAAAGTGGATATTGCCGCACAAATAAGAAACCTTTACAATCCTGTTCAGCCGACAGTAAAAGCGTCGGCTGATAACGTGACGTATGTTGAATTTCTGCCGGATATCAGACTGCAACCTTTTATTTATTGCTATTGGCAACTCAAAACCACACAACCGCTTACGGAACAATTTAACTATCGGGTCGTAACCGATAGTTGTATTGATATTATTTTTGATCTTAACAATCCAAAGGAAAACTATGTGATGGGATTCTTTAAAAAGTACTCTGAATTTCCTCTGAATACCAATTTTAGCTATATAGGGATTCGCTTTCTGCCAACTATGTTTCCCCAGCTTTTCAGAATAAATGCATTGGAACTAAGCCACCGGATCGAGCATTTACATTCCGTTGTTCCATGTTTGTCTGATTTTATTTCAAGTCGTTTTAACGAAACGCAGCAACAGGAAGAGATTAAAAATTTACTGGATAACCATTTTCTTCACTTATTTGCTAAAACTTCATTTAACAATGACAACCGGCTATATGAAGGAATAGAGATTATTTTGAAAAACTCCGGGACAGTTAATATAGAAAAAGACTTAGATACGGGTATCAGCCCAAGGCAACTTCGCAGACTATTCGAGTTTTATATTGGCGATACCGCCAAAACATTCAGTAAGGTTGTCCGTTTTCAAAAGCTTCTAAAAGCAAAGCCCTCCTTACAAAGCCTGCGGCAAAAAAAAATATTTTTTGATGCAGGATATTACGACCAGTCTCACTTCATAAAAGAGTTCAAGACCTTTTATGGTATTACGCCAACTAAAGCCTTTGATAATTTCAGCAATGACCTATCTGAATAAGCTGGTGCAAGCGTAATCACACTTCACTTTAAATAATATACGCTTATGTCCGATTTTTACAATGAATGAATGCTGCATTACAGTTTATTTGCATCGTGTATTTTACTCATTAAATCGAATTAATGAACGTTGATGATTGATTTAAATGCTGGAAATTTTACGATTAAAAAATGCAGGTATTCTCTTTTAGATTTAAATAAAAAATAATAATGTTATGGAAGTAAAATACAGAACCATAATTGTCCAAACGGGTAATACCACAGGTATTCACGTTTCCGAAGCTATTTTGGAAGAACTGAACGGCGGTAAAAAGCCATTGGTAAAAGTCACGTTAAACGGATATTCTTACCGGAGTGCTGTAGGAAAAATGGACGGAAAGTTTATGATTAGCTTAAGTGCTGAAAACAGGGAAAATGCTGGTGTTAAAGGTGGCGAGAGCTTAGAAGTGTCAATTGAATTGGACACAGAGCCAAGAACTGTAGCATTACCATTCGAATTTCAAACTGAACTCGAGAAAAACAAAATAGCAAAATCAGCATTTGAAAAACTTGCTCCAAGTCGTAAAAAAGCAATGGTTCTATCTATTACCGAAGCCAAGACGGAAGAAACAAGGATAAAAAGAATCGAAAAAGCAATTCAAACATTAATTAACTGATTATAACTGCAACTGTACTTTGGATGGGTAAAGTTTTAAAAATCCTCATTTTGCTTTCTTTTTCTTTTTGATCCCATAATGTATGAACAGTTTAATGAATACGCAAGAAATCAGACCTTACCAAAACTCTGACAAAGGAAAACAGGAGCAGATTGAAAAAATGTTTGACAACATTTCTGGGAATTACGATTTCCTGAACCGGATGATAACTTTCGGAATGGATAAAAGATGGCGAAACAATGTCTTAAAACTTTTGATGAAACATAACCCGGGAAGCATTTTGGATATTGCAACTGGTACAGGAGATATGGCCATCCTGTTTTCAAAAACAAACGCAAAGAATATTGTTGGTGTAGATATTTCGAAAGGTATGTTAAACATAGCCAACGAAAAAATATTGAAATTAAATTTACAGGACAGGATAACCACAGAAATTCAGAACTCGGAAGATTTAGCATTTCAAGACAATATGTTTGATGCAGTGTCTGTAACCTACGGTATCAGGAATTTTGAAAATTTATCAAACGGCCTTTCAGAAATATACAGGGTTTTAAATGAACATGGTGTACTTGTTATACTTGAAACTTCACAACCGAAGAATAGAATTTTTAAAGCGGCTTATTTGCTTTATACAAGGCTGATAATGCCTTTTATAGCAAAACTATTTTCAGAAGATAAAGACGCTTATAAGTACTTATCAAACTCGGCAATCAATTTTCCCCACGGCCAAGAATTAAAAAAGATAATTGAAAAGGCGGGCTTTAAAAGCGTAATACTATACCCGCAATTTTTTGGTGCCTCAACTATTTATTACGCAGAAAAATAGTTGTTATCCGATTGAAATTCCATTGAACTTTTCCAAATAGTCATATCCACATCAATTATTTTGTCCGCTTTTTACTATGCTTAGCATGCCCTTTCGCTAAACTTTGTGCTATTAAGCGTTCTATCGTTCTTATGATCACTCATTTCTCGAAATGCCAATGATATCATTTTTGAGTTGACTGGTGTTATACAGGATATCCGGGTCGTACCATTGACGGTGCAATTCATTCGGTTTATTTCCAATCAGCTATTTTTTTCGAACAGGTAAAAGCGGATAATAGGGGTGACACAATTCTCGTGGAAGCCTTAAAATATGGGTTTCCCAGGTAGCCTGTTTATCTTAAATCAACGGAAAATTGGCTGCGAAAAGTGGATTGACCAATACAAAGAACCAAAGTATAAAGCTAATATGGATAATAAAAATATTTTTAAAACTGCGGCTATAATCACCAGCTTTTTTTTTATATGCTCCAGTTATGCTCAAACTACACAAATCATTAAAGGAACGATTACCGATGAAGCATCACATTATCCAATTGCTGGTGTTGAAATAGCATTGCTGGGTAGCGATAGAATAAAAACTTTATCAGATGAAAATGGCAATTACATTTTAGAAAATGTTCCTGTAGGCAGGCAAACTTTTATAATTGCATCTTTAAACTATAAAGATCATTTTTTTTATGATGTATTGGTAACAAGTGGAAAAGCGGTGCAATTAAATGCAGCACTTAAAGAAAACGTTACACAATTAGAAAATATAACAATCGTTTCAAAAAGGCGGGCCTCACCGGGTAATGAGATGCAAACAGTCAGTGCAATTGATTTTCGTTCTGAAGATACAAGAAAATTTGCAGGTTCTTTTGGTGACCCGTCCCGTATGCTGGTAAATTTTGCAGGGTTATCCAATGCTTCAGACTCAAGAAATGATATTGTTGTGCGTGGCAATTCGCCTAACGGTTTATTATGGAGGCTGGAAGGTATTGATATCATAAATCCAAATCATTTTGGCGAACTTACCAATACCGGCGGCCCTGTAAGCATTATCAACAGTAATAACCTTGGTAAATTATCGTTCTATTTTGGTGCATTTCCTGCTCAGTTTGGCAATGCTTTGTCTGGTGTGTTCGATTTAAATTTGAAAAACGGCACTATCGAAAAAACAGAAATAACAGCAGAGATTGGCTTCTCAGGATTAGAAGCGGGTATAGAAGGTCCCATTTCGAAAAAGCGAAAAGCATCGTATATGCTTAATTACCGATATTCCACATTGGGTATTATGAAATTGATCGGATTAAATTTCGGAACAGGTAATACTACACCGTATTATCAGGATTTAAATTTTAAAATATATGTTCCGCTCACAGAAAAATCCAAACTTTCGTATTGGGGTATGGGAGGTCCCAGCAGTATTCGCTTTTTAGCTAAAGATGCGGATACTTTAAATCCCAATACATTTTTTATTGATAATCTGCAGTCTGAATATTTTACCGCGATAAGTGGTTTAAGTCTGGAAACCAACTATAACTCCAAAACTTTCGGGAGGTTAAATATTGGTTTTAATTATGGCTCGGAAAATGCGGTCGAAGACAGTGTAAGTATGACAACAGGCGAAGCATTTCGTTCTATGGAGACAAGCAGAAAAACCAGGCGATGGTCTGCTACCTATGATATTGCCCATAAATTAAGTGCAAAAGATAATTTTGTGTCAGGTATTAACATAAATCAAACCAGATATATTTTTTCTCATAAGCAGATTTCCGGGGGAGGCACTAACGAGCGGATCCATTTTGACCAAAAAAATAATATGTTTTTACTAAAAGGATATACCCAATGGAAACACCAGTTTACAGATAAATTTTTCTCAACGTTTGGCTTCCATCTTCAGCTGCTTAGTTTTAATGCTACTTGTTCATTAGAACCAAGGGCTGGGCTACAGTATAAAATAAATCACCGGCACAGCTTAAAAATTGGGTATGGCTTGCATAGCCAGCTACAGAATCCATTGGTATACTTTTATCCTTCAAAAAATGCCACTGATGAAGGGATTTACACAAACGAGAAACTTGGTTTTACAAAAAGTCATCATTTTGTAACATCATATAATTATTGGATATCAGGAAGCTTATTGTTCAAGACAGAAATTTATTACCAGTATATATTTAATGTTCCTGTAGAAAAGGTACTTTCTGCCTTTTCGGCATTGAATATAGGTGGCTTATATGATTTTCCTTTAAAAGCAGATCTTATCAATAAAGGCACAGGTAAAAATTATGGAATGGAACTGGGCCTGCAAAAATATTTCAGTGATCAGTATTATTTTTTATTGAATGGAAGCCTGTTTAAATCTAACTATAAAGGGAGCGACGGCATAGAACGTAATACCCCATTTAATTCTACATTTTCCTGTAACCTGCTTGGCGGAAAAGACTTTTCACTACGGGAGGATGTGCTATCTCTCAACTTAAATATTACAGGATTAGGAGGCCGCTCTGTATCGCCTGTAGACATAGAACAGTCAAGAGCAGCGGGCACAACAGTTTATCAGCATGATATAAATCCGTTTTCCATAAAGCAAAAAACATATTTTAGAGCTGATATCAAGATTGGATACCGTACAAATACCCAAAAAACCACTATGGAGCTTGGTGTAGATATTAGAAATATCACTAACAGGAAAAATATATTTATGCAACGCTACAGCCGTATATATGACAGTGTGGTGGAGGAATTGCAACAGGGATTTTTAATAATTCCCTATTTCCGGTGGCATTTTTGATTTAAACTAATTTAATATAGCGCCTCCGGTCAAATGTCTGATGCCTTTAAATTATGTTTTGGAAAAATATAGCTTATATCTGCCAATTGTTTTGTCCGATTTTTACTATGCCTGGAATTCCTGTTAGCTGAACTTTGTATCAATCAAACTTCGAAAAATGAACCGAATAGTTTTACTCATTGCTGTATTTTGCATTACTACAAATGTATATTCCCAAACAAACCCGGTAACAAAAAAAGGAATCAAGATGAAATTAAACGCAGGTATTCTTACGGAAAAAATAGCGGAGACAAAAAAATTTT
>DAOLFI010000098.1:0-8319 GCA_035326385.1 Niabella sp. | reverse complement strand
AGAGCAACATACTCCGGGTTAATCCTGTAACCCGGAGTGTAAATATAGCAGGGTATATATACCTTTGTCAAAACCAATACAATGCCATTCAGTTATAAAGAAATACTTACCGTTACGTTTACACTTTTTGCTATTATTGATATTATAGGTTCGGTACCTATACTTATTTCTATAAAGAACAAAGCCGGCGGCATACGCGAGCTGAGTGTAACAGTAATAGCCGGCGCTTTAATGATCCTGTTCCTGTTTTTAGGAAGTCCTATTTTAAATGTGTTGGGGCTGGATGTTAAATCCTTTGCGGTGGCGGGTTCTATCGTGATCTTTATTTTGGGATTGGAAATGGTATTAGGAATAGAGTTTTTTAAATCCGATGGAGATGTCAAGGCCTCTACGCTGGTTCCGTTGGCTTTCCCTTTAATTGCCGGTTCAGGAACGCTTACTACCATCATGTCATTAAAAGCTAACTACGAAGTACAAACCATTCTTATTGCAATAGTGCTGAACCTGGTGATTATTTATATTGTTCTGAGATCTTTAAATGGTGTATCAAAATTGTTGGGGCCCAGCGGTTTGATCGCTATCAGGAAGTTCTTCGGCGTTATATTACTGGCTATTTCTGTAAAAATATTTGCGGCCAATGCTGCCGGGCTTTTACATCATTAATAAGGCTTATTTCCTGTTATCCCACAATGGTTTTTTGCCGGATGGTTTAACGGTTGTTTTTGCTTTTGATGGTTTGATATTACCATGAAACGGATCATGCGATGCAGTATTCAACTGCTCCGGTATCCACTGCTGCTGTGGCTCGCTCCCGGTGAACACAGCACTTTCTGCTTCCGGCGTCACTTCATTATTGATATCGTTATTTGTTACGGGCTCTGTAGTGACTTTTTCCCCAGTTTGAGGTGCAAGATCAGTTTCTGCAGTTACTTCCTGCATTTTTGTTTTTGTTCTGGATGATATTTTTTTACCTGATGCTTTGGAAGCTGCCGGTTTTTTCTTTTTTGCAGGCGATTTAACGGCTGCAGCTTTTTTAACTGCGGCCTTTTTAGGTGCAGCAGTGCTTTTTCTTGCTGTTGAGCTCTTTTTTGCAGCAGCTTTTTTAGCCGGGGCTTTTTGTGATTTTTTAGCCGGAGCTTTTTTAGCTGTGGCCTTTTTAGGTGCAGCAGTGCTTTTCCCCGCTGTTGTACTCTTTTTAGCTGCAGCTTTTTTAGCCGGAACTTTAGCTCCTTTTTCCCTGGCCTCTGATAACCCGATAGCGATAGCCTGCTTTTTACTGGTTACTTTCTTGCCGGAGGTACCGGAGGTTAATTTACCCTGTTTCATTTTGCGCATAGCGCTTTTTACAGATTTTGCTGCGCCTTTTGAATATTTAGCCATAGTAGTATGTTTAATGTATGAGCAATAGGTACCTACTATAGGTTTTTTCAAAAAACGTACCAGTAAAAGAGATAAGATATATGCTTTTTTATTTAAACAATAACTAATAGGCAGGATGTTAGCAGTTTTGACTTAAATTTGCCACCCTCCGGGAAAATAAAGGCCTCGTAGTACAATGGATAGTATAAGAGTTTCCGAAGCTCCAGATCCCAGTTCGATTCTGGGCGAGGCCACCAATTTTTAACCTAATGTATTACGCCTATGTAATAAAGAGCCTGTGTTTCGACTATTATTATAAAGGCCATTGTCATGATCTTGAAAGAAGATTGGCGCAACACAATGCCGGCAAAACCCCTTCCATCCGTGCTTATATTCCTTTTAGGTTAGTTTATTTTGAATCGTTTCAAACCGAATCGGAAGCAGTTAAAAGAGAAAAATATTTTAAAACTGCTGCAGGCCGGAGATATTTGAAGTTAAAAATAGACGCCTTACAATAGAGTTGTTGTATAAGAGTTTCCGAAGCTCCAGATCCCAGTTCCCTGCCCGACTAATCGTTCAGGCGGGGATTCTGGGCGAGGGCACCAAAAAAATCTACAATTACGAAATACGTGATTTTTAGTTTGCCATTCATTTTTTACTGTTTTTGCCACGTTTTTGTCTTACCTCATCCAGGATAGGGTGACCGGATTTGCTTATTTTGGAAACTTCTATTCTTTGTGCAGAATAAATACCCGAGTGCCCGCTGAAATAATAAGCCGTAAAGCAGGCAACCGCATAGTAAAGCACATTGTCTGCGCCAAATAATTCTACTCCCATAATGGTACAGGCAATAGGTGTATTGGTTGCACCAGCAAAGACCGCTATAAAGCCCAGGCCGGCCATAAGGTCAACAGGCGCGCCGGTTAGCGTAGCGATTGTATTGCCCAGTGCAGCACCAATAAAAAATAACGGCGTTACTTCACCACCCTTGAAGCCTGTTCCTAATGTAATAGCGGTAAACAGCAGTTTCCACAGCCAGCTAAAATGAGTGGCGCCGCCGGGGCTGAAACAGGACACAATAGAAACGCTGCCCGGGTTGGGATTGGTTACGCCAAGACTTAAATAATCCTCTGTGCCAAGCACGTACGTAAATAGTATGATAATAAATCCGCCCATAGCAGGGATCAGCCATTTTATCCTGATCCATTTATTACTGTAATTTTTTATGGTGTGGGAGAGCCTGGCAAACATATATCCTGCCAGTCCAAATGCCGCACCGGCTATAATGGCCTTGATCAGCAATAAAAAATCGAAATGAAAAACACGGAGAAATACAGTTCCTGTTTCAGTAAAATTAATAGAATAAGGAGTATGATGAATGCCCCATGCTGTGCAAACAATATCGGCCAATACACTGGCCATAAAACAAGGCATCAGCGCATCGTGTTTAATTCTGCCCAGCGCCAGTACTTCCAATGTAAAAATAGCGCCTGTAATGGGGGTACCGAATACAGCCCCAAATCCTGCCGCAATACCGGTCATCAGCAGTGTTTTTACCTCTTCTTTGGAAAGCCTTAATTTCTTTGCAAAGAACTGGGCAATGCTGCCACCCATTTGCACTGCGGTGCCTTCCCTGCCTGCCGACCCTCCAAATAAATGTGTAATAATGGTAGTAAGCAATACCAATGGCGCCATTCTGAACGGCACACCGCCACTGGGTTCATGTATCTCATCCATGATAAGATTATTCCCGCCTTCGGCATTTTTACCTGAATATTTATACAGGATGTAAATAAATACGCCTGCAAGTGGTAACAGGAACAGCAGCCAGGGGTGTGCAAAACGATAATGAATGGCTTCTTCCAGCAGCCATAGAAAGAGCGCGACCAGCGAACCTACAGCAATAGAAACAGGTAATACTAAAAGGGTCCATTTAAAAAGATAGGAAACAATGAAGAGCGGTTCAAAAGAGGTCTTTATTTTTTTCATACCTACAAAGAATGATTTAAATTATTAAAAATAATTTTCACGATTTGTAGGCGCCATCAGTCCTGCTTTAGCGGAACGGTTCAGATAGGAAGACACCATTTCCTTAACAACCCCGCAAAGGTAGGTGGTTTTGTTTATTGGGAATTAAAAGCCCCGGCATTTTTATAGTGCCGGGGCTTTTAATAAAAAATGTCTGTAACCTATTTCAAAGCTGCCAGAGCAGCCTCATAATCCGGTTCCTGTGCAATTTCAGGTACCTGTTCTGTATAAACCACTTCGCCGTTCTCGTTTGCTACAATAACCGCACGGCTTAATAAGCCTTTCATACCCGAGTCTACCATTATTACACCATAATCATTTCCAAAGCTGCCACGGAAATCAGATAGGGTTTCTACGTTAGCAATGCCTTCAGCTGCACAAAACCGCTTAAGTGCAAAAGGGAGGTCTTTTGAAATATTCAGTACTACTGTATTCTCCAGGGTTCCGGCCTGTTCGTTGAACTTTCTTACCGATGCAGCACATATACCTGTGTCCACACTTGGAAAGATATTCAATACCAGTTTCTTTCCTTTATAATCTGCCAGGCTTTTTTCTGAAAGATCGTCTTTTACTAATGTAAAATCTTTCAATTGGCTGCCCACTTCAGGTAAGCTGCCGGATGTAGTTACGCTGTTACCTTTTAATGTTATTTCTGCCATAATAATAGTTTTTATTTGATCTGTATATTGTATAGACAAATGTATCGGTAATTTGTTTTAATTGTAATATATTTTTTACAGGATGCAAATGATAAGAAAATACTTTATATTCATACCGGATTTACAGGAGCAGCGGCTCTGAATAATTGTGTTTTTGTTAACGTTATTTTTATATGATAGTATGGTTACAAAGCGGTAAATTGCTGCAAATAAATACTTCTTAAATCAGAAAAAAATAACTGAGAAAAATTTTGTTATAAATTTTTTTTTGTTAGAATTGTAATCTATTTCACAAGCTTTAATATTTAAAAAACTAAAAAAACTAAGATCATGGCTGAAAATCAAGCTAAGCCGGCAGCGGCAGCAACAACATCTGTGCAACCTAAAAAGAGCAGTAACGCAATTTCCTGGATCGCACCAATTCTATGTATTATAGCAGGTTATTGTATTTGGAGATATGGAATGGGTAATCCCGCAGGTTTTGATTCACCGGATGCGGCAGGAGGTTTTTGGCCTCACCATTTAGGACCTAAAGATGCCTTCCACAGGATTTACGAAGGTGGTATCATTGTGCCGCTTCTGATCGGTATGCTGTTAATGGTTATTGTATTTGCTATTGAAAGGTTCTTAACCATCAGCAAAGCTTTAGGTAAAGGAAATATCAGCAACTTTATCCGTAAAGTACAGTATCACCTTGCCAATAAGAATGTGGACGCAGCTATTGCTGAGTGCGACAAACAAAAAGGTTCTGTAGGAAATGTAATGAAAGCAGGCTTACGCCGTTACAAAGAAATGATTACTGAGCCCGGACTTGAAACCGAGCAAAAAGTAGCCGCTATTCAAAAAGAAGTAGAAGAAGCTACTGCTCTTGAGCTGCCAATGCTTCAGAAAAACCTGGTGTTCATCTCTACTATCGTATCGTGCGGTACCCTTATCGCGTTATTAGGTACGGTAATGGGTATGATCCGTTCTTTTGCTGCTTTGGGTGAGTCTGGTGGTGGTGGAGATTCCAGTGCACTTGCGGTGGGTATCTCTGAGGCCCTTTACAATACTGCATTAGGTATTGGTACATCGGCTTTGGCCCTGGTTATTTATAACATGTTAACTACAAGGATTGATAATATTACTTATGGTATTGACGAATCCGGATTCACTTTAACCCAATCTTTCGCTTCTTTGTATAAGTAATTGCAAAGACGATCCATTGAGTTTTATGGAAAATCCGAATTAAATCGTCTCATATCAAAACAATAATTTAATATGCCTAAAGTTAATATAGCCAAGAAGTCGACAGATACGGACATGACGCCCTTCGTGGATATTGCGTTCCTGATCCTGTCGTTCTTCATCATGGCTACAAAGTTTAAACCGGCAGAGGCAGTTCCCATTGAAACACCTAATTCGGTTTCATCACAAAAGTTGCCTGAGAATGATGCGGTAATGATCAGCATTGATAAGGATGATAAAGTATATTTTTCTATCATGGCTAAGAATGAACCGCAAATAGCTAAGGACATTATCAAAAGCGCAGCTGAGGCAAGAAATATACCTATAACTGATGCACAGGCTAATGGGTATTTTCCAGGCGACATGATAGGTGTTCCTTTCAGCAAGCTGGGTGCATTCTTAGCGCTTCCGGCAGATCAGAAGAAGGCTTATGTACAGGAAGGTATCCCTGTAAAAGACTCGGCCAATAACGAGTTGTATTACTGGATAGCCGCTACCCGTACGCAGTTCGCTGGTAAGCCGCTAAAATATCTTATCAAAGGTGACAACGTGGCAAAATATCCTGCTTTTAAAGCAGTTATTGATGCGCTGAAGAAGAATGATGAGCAGAAGTACAACCTGGTTACCATGCCTGAAGGTGCTCCGTCCGGAACTGAGCTGTGGAAAGAAAGGAACAGCCAGCCAGAAGCGAAATAATAAGACATAGAGTTTATAATTTTTAAAACATAATTTTAAGTTATGGCAAGTTTAGACAGTGGTGATGGCGGTGGTGGCCACAAAAAAGGCCCCGGCGTTAAAAAAGCCAAAAAGCTGAGCACGCGTGTGGACATGACACCAATGGTGGATCTGGGCTTCTTGCTTATTACCTTCTTTATTTTTACATCTACCATGAGCTCTCCAACAACAATGGACCTCAATATGCCGAAGGATACGGAGAAAAAAGATGAAGAAACAAAAGTAAAGATGTCCGGCGCCCTTACTATTATGCTGGGCAAGGATAATAACATCTTTTATTATGAAGGAGAGTTGACCAATGAAAATGCCAGCCAGGCATTTAAGTCTTCTTCACCTAAAGAAATAAGAGATGTGATCATCAAGAAAAAGCAGGAAGTAGAATCGCGTTATGTAAAAGATGAGGCCTGCGAGGCCAAAGCAAAGGCAGATGGTAAAAATCCTAATGACTGCCGTCAAAAAGATTTCTTTGTGCTGATCAAACCAACAGAGGAGGCAAATTATAAGAATGTAATTGACCTTTTGGATGAAATGACCATTAATAAAGTAGCACGCTACGCATTATTGGAGCCATTTGAAACGGAAAAAGAGCTTATAAGTGCATCTGAGGGAACAGCAGCACCGGCAGCAACGCCTGCGCAATAAAAAACGGTGCTTTGTGTATGGAATTTTGTCCAGACAGCATCTCATCATTAACAAATTAAAGAATAATGGAAGCCAATAAAATTTTAACTACGGACTTTTTGGATCTTCTGTTTGAGGGCCGAAATAAAAGTTATGGCGCTTACGAGCTTCGTAAAACCTATAACAAGAGATTATGGATGGCATTAGCGGCTACTGCAGTTGCTTTTATATTAATTGCAGGGATAGTGTTTTTACAAGGCCAGCTAAAGTCAGAGGATGACGCCCAGGATGTGAAGATCAGTGAAGTTACGATACAGCAAATTGAGCAGCAGGAGAAAAAGAATGAACCTCCTCCGCCACCTCCTCCGCCACCTCCTAAACAGGCGCCGCCTCCCAAAATTGAGATGAAGGCGTTCACTCCTCCTAAAATTGTAAAAGATGAAGAGGTAAAAGAGCCACCGCCTGCGGTAGAGGAATTAAAGGAAACCAAGATCGGTACTATTAACCAGGAAGGTATTAAAGATATCGGTATCGTTACACCACCGGCTGCGGCTGATGCGGGTAAAGGCCTGGTAGAAGTTACCAAACCGGTTGAAAAAGAACCTGAAATATTTACTAAGGTAGAGGTTGACGCCAGTTATGTAGGAAACTGGAGAAGCTTCCTGGAAAGAAACCTGGACGGCCAGGTTGCTGTTGACAATGGCGCTTCTCCCGGAAACTATACGGTAATTGTACAGTTTGTTGTGGATGTTACAGGTAATGTGAGTGATATAAAAGCATTAACCAACCACGGTTATGGAATGGAACAGGAAGCCATAAGGGTTATTAAAAAATCCAACAAATGGAAGCCAGCCATTCAAAACGGTAGGGAAGTAAAAGCTTACAGAAAACAGCCTATTACCTTCCAGGTTACTGAGCAATAAAGCAATAGTTGGTAAAATATTACGAAATCCCGCCGGAAGCGGGATTTTTTTATTAAAGTACTGCTAACATACCAGTAATTTCAAAAGTCAGTTTGGTTGTTATATTGAGATACAAACAAGGGGGAATTAAGTTCTTTAATATAGCAAAACGAATGTAGTGCGGAGCTTATCATTAAATAGCCTGGCGAATTTGCTGGCCTCCCGGCCAGTGTAATTAAGGTCACTTAATACAGACAGATTTCGGGTATGCCCAGGTCTGGAGAACCTGAGCAGGGAGAGGTTCTTCTCTGCGATCGGAACGGCGATAGCTTTTAGTAGATATTAATAGCCAGACTCCACAACATATCATTGGCAGGTATTGGAACCGCCTGATACCTTTTTAAGACAACCGTCGATCTTTGTGTATATATTTTCTATAAACATCTGACCTTTTCAGGGTTTTGATCCTTTCACTATTTCATGCTTTATATTTGTTTGAGTCATAATGAGGAGAGGTGATAGCATTGCAAATGCGCAAGATGTATACTTTTCACGGTTGTAGTATTAGGAGGCTGGTCGGGAATGTCAGATATCTCAGGTGATGGGAGACAAGATGTTGTTTACATTGCTCTTAAGCCATTAAAAAATACGCTCGGCCCGCCTTTTATCACCCGCAACTATACTAACCTGTTAGCTGTTCACATCTTTTTCTTCTGGTAAGAAGACCTCATAAAAGGTAATGTACTGAAAAATAGTTGGTGGTAAATTGGGTTAAAACCTTTTTATTT
>DAOLFI010000931.1:0-1757 GCA_035326385.1 Niabella sp. | reverse complement strand
TTTCGGAAAAGGAAAGGCATCCTGTCAAAACGAAGATCATCCAGTTTGTTTTGTTATTCTCTAAACTGGATTTGTATTATTTTAAGAGAATAAATACCCGCCTTCTCCCCGAAGCATATAAAGAAGAGATCCGCTTAATAAGCAGCTTTATTGCTTTGTTCAATCTTGATTTTTATGATACCCTTATCACGGAGGGTAAACTGGGCACCAGGCATATAATAACCCTTTCAAAAATAATAACAGCAAAATATAATGAAGGAGCAATCACCGGCTTTTACAAGCGGCTTTTTAGGTTTGAAGCTTTTTTATCCATTAGCCAGAGCGTTATAAAGCGCCGTTTCAGTTTCCCGTCCTTTTCAGAAGAACAGTTTTTCCTGGAGCGGCTATATCATCCTTTATTAAAAGATCCTGTTAAGAATAATTTTTCCCCTGACAAAAATGTAATACTTATTACCGGGCCTAACATGTCGGGCAAGTCAACATTTCTTAAATCGCTGGGTATATGTATATATCTGGCCCATCTGGGGTTTGCGATACCTGCTGACAGGGCAGCCCTTCCTTTTTTCGATCATATTGCTTTATCCATTAATCATAATGACAATCTTGCAAACGGCTACAGCCATTTTATGAACGAAATCATACGGTTAAAAGGTGTTGTAACTGCTGCTGCAGCCGGGAAACGTTGCTTTGCTATTTTTGATGAGCTTTTTAAAGGAACAAATATCGAAGATGCTGTTAAAATAAGCACCACCACTATTAATGGATTGACAAAATTTAAGCATTCCTTTTTTATTATTTCAACACACTTGCACCAGCTTCAAGAGCAGGTAAAAAGGGAAAAGGTGGAGGCTTATTATGTAGATTGCAAGGTAGAGAACGGTGAACCGGTATTTAAGTATGAAATAAAAGAGGGCTGGTCAGAGGTGAAGGCAGGCCAGGTGCTATTCAGGAAAGAAGGCCTGTATGAATTGCTTAAAGAAGACGCATGACAGGGCAAACGCATCTGGTTTTGAAGGCTTCTGTGCTTTACATCACTCCTTGCGTAGTTTTTTAACGGGCTTACTCTTAATTTTATAATCCTTCCAGCCTTTGGGTTTATGTGCCCAATGAATGGCTTTATGTTTGAATTTAAGATGCGTTTGCCCTGAGATGCATGAACTTATCTTGATATTTTTCTTTAGATTCGTTGGGCTGATTAATAAAATAAATTTATGTCGATAAAATTCAGGCTGACTGTTTTAAGCTTTTTCCAGTTTTTTGTATGGGGCGCATGGCTTATTACCATTGCCAACTACTGGTTCGGAACGCGTGGGTGGGACGGATCTAAATTTGGCGCCGTATTCAGTACTATGGGTTTCGCGTCTATTATTATGCCCACGCTGACGGGAATTATAGCAGACAGATGGCTGAATGCAGAGCGCCTGTACGGCCTATTACAAATATTATATGCTGCGGTATTATTTTATATTCCACAGGTAAATGATCCTGATACATTTTTCTGGGTAATGCTGTTAGCCATGGGATTTTATATGCCTACTATTGCGCTGGCCAATTCCATATCTTATACCGTTCTTAAAAATAACGGGGGAGATGTTATTAAAGATTTTCCGCCTATCAGGGTTTGGGGCACTGTTGGTTTTATTGTGGCCATGTGGCTCACTAATTTATCAGGCAGCAAAGCAGGCGCTGAGCAGTTTTATATTGCCGGGGCTGCGGCTGTACTTATAGGCGTGTTTGCATTTACATTGCCCAAATGC
>DAOLFI010000097.1:0-8356 GCA_035326385.1 Niabella sp. | reverse complement strand
ATAATATTATTGAAAAAACCAAATCAGTAAACCCTGATATCATTATAATGGATAACTGGATACCAGGCATCGGTGGACTTAAGGCCACGCATTTACTTAAGGGAGATCCTGATTGCAAACATATTCCTGTGATCTATTGTTCTGCAAACCGTGAGGTGCGCTCACTGGCCGAGCAGGCAAAAGCACAGGCTTTTTTGGCCAAACCTTTTAACTTGGAGGACCTGGAAAACGAAGTAGCCAAATTATTGGGAACATTAGATTAATTGTTAAAAACTGACCTGAAAAAAACTATAAAGAATCGATCATCTTTCCATTCCTGATTTTTATATAAGGAGTACCGCTGCAGGGGGTAGTTATTTATTCAAAGGCCCAGGTAATATAAATTAAAAGTTATAGTCACTCATGGCTTATCTAGTCGTTTGCTATACCAGATGATTAAGATGGCTATAAAGGCTTACTATAGAAAGGCGCTATCCATGAGTGCAAAAGTCTTAGTCTATCATTGGTTATCTACATTTTCAGTTAGGAGTTGGATTGTTAAATATAGAAGTAGCTTGGGAACACCTTACTGTATATAAGACTGGTTTTGTTCTTGATCTAAACAATATCAAAGATCGATGAGATGCCGTTGAATAGCTGCTTTTACGAGCCCGACATTATTTCGCACGTCTAACTTTCTCATTAAATTTTGCCTATGAGTATCAACAGTTCTTTTGCTGAGATACAATCTGGATGCAATTTCCTTAGTTGTAAGCTCTTCGCCAATAAGTTTGATTATTTCGATTTCCCTTTTGGATACTCGAACTACTCTTTCTTCAGAGGGAGATACACTTTTACATTCAGCAAGAATGGTTTTAGAGATGAATAGGCATCCCATATTGCAGGCAGCAATAGCTGCTTGTAATGTTGCGCTGGTTAAATCATTGTAGTCTATAAAACCAAGTAAATTATGTGCTGCCAACTCATATATGGTTTCAAGTGAAAAATTTTCTGAAATGAAAATCGTTTTACTATTGATGATTGCCGGGTTCTTATAAACAGACTCAGGTAGATCTCCACAGTCCTTAAATATTATAAGGATAGCGTCCTCATGAAATGTTTCCTGATTGATGGTTGCCCAGTGTTCAATAGCAATGCAGTCTCCGAGCGTTTTGAATAGAATAGTTGAGCACTCGGATGGGAGTTCATAGTTGGTTAAGGTTAATATACTCATGGTATTCGTTTTAGTTCTGTAAGGTTTTTGGTAGGTTAGAGTTGTGTATTGACATGATTCTTTTATGCCAAAACTCTTACAGAAGAGGTGGTTTAGAACAAATGATCTTTTTGGCTTTTACATTATTTGGAAAACAATAAATTTTTTTTCATAAGGGATTATCAGGGCTTTTATTCAATACAATAGTATTAAAGTATCTTAAAAAGGAAAATAGGTATTAGTACGTATTTTTTACTTGTTAGTGGCTACTTTTGATTTAGTTTTACTGTCATTATCGTAGTATTAAAATGCTTTAGTCGGGAACCAGTCTTAAAATGTGCAGGACTTATAGTTTTACAATAGAGAGTGGAGTTGTATTGCCAATATGCGGGTAATTAGCAGTACACATGCTTCTGTTCAACTATGGAGGTAAAGGATAAACAACTCTTTCTGTTTTTTCAAGAATTTGGAACTGATTTTTTCGATCGCCTTATATGGGCTGTTAGGCGTGATGCAGAAAGTTTATTATTATTTGGGAAGAAACATTTTGGCAGAATCAACAATTTATCACGTTGCTGAATCCTTATAGAGGAGATTGCACTCAATAATTTCTCCTGTTAACAATACAGATGCGATGAATATTTTTTGAAATTACCAGCTCAAAAGTATTCTAACTATAACCTGATCGAGATCCTGGACTGAGCGGGGTAGTACACCAGTAAATCTCTGAATATTCTGATGATATTATATTACTAAAACTGTCTTCTTCCAGTCTCGGAACTAACCCAGTATATCTTCACGATCAAAAAGCATATAATTCTCTAAAATAGCTTGGAGACCAGCTTCAACGTGGTTTCTTGAAATAACTAACGAGTAACAATTATAAAATCCATTTGCAACTTTCTTTGGATTTATAAAGCAACTTGATGGAGGAGTAGTTGTGAAAATTACGTACTAGTACGTATTTTTTTTGAGCTCTCCGCATCTTACCTTCATTTTTGTATCATACGTATTTGATAAATGTTAAATCATTTCTCATTAAATATCCACCAGTATGACTTATAAGTATATTTTTTCAATTGGCTCTGGTTGCTTTCCTATCCTAATAAGAAGACGCACTGTGTTAATTGGGTTATTAATCTTTTACTCATTGCTTTCTCCAATAGCGCATGCTCAAACTTCTGAGTTTCCTATCATGAGGCCGGAAATATTAAAGCCTTCCGTAAATTCAGTTAATTTTTCTAATTACTCACCCTCTGGAGTAAATTTCTCTACCGGGGATTTGACTAAAAATATTCCACTTGTTTCTTTGAATTCAGGATCTCTTAAATATGAAGCAGGATTAATGTATAATTCTAAAGGAGGCGTTTTAATAGATGACTGGGGCGGTAGGGTTGGTATTAATTGGAATGAGAATTTTACAACTAGAATTACACGAGTTGTAAAAGGAGTTATTGACGAACGTTCATCTTCAAACTTTCGTAACTATTCTTCTGACTCGATGTTTGCTGTTGATAGGAGGAATATAGATCGACTTGATTTATTGTCAGCCAGTACGTTGAATGGTGGAAAAGATGGCGAATATGATATTTACAATGTAAATATGAAAGGAGATAATCTCACATTCATATTCGAGGACACTGTTGCCAGTTTACTAAATTACTCCAATACTTATAGAATTGTAAAACTTTCCAATTCCGTGTATAATTTTCTGATTACAGATGTTGATGGTAATAGATACTATTTTGGAGGGGATGGAGCCAAAGAAATAGTTGTTACAAAAGAATCTAATTGTAATTTTTCCCCTTTAAGCGCTGAACCGACGGTTGCGTGGTATTTGAAACGAATTGAGTCGCCAACTGGAGATTTTATTGACTTTTCATATACCCTTTCCGCTTCTTATCCTCTGGTAAGTACAGTTACTGATCAGGCAAATATGGTACTGTATTTTGAATTGGCACAACCAAATTGTAATGATAATAGTGATCCTGCTCCTTACTATAGTTCTGTTCGTGCATGTGGGGATGCTATTTTTTATAAAACTCCAAGGCTTCTTTCAGTAATAAGTCCCGTATTTAGAATCGATTTTGATTATGAGCCCCGAGTGGATATTCCTGGTGAATATATGTTTACAGGGTTTAGCATTTTTAGTAATGATGGTTTAATTGAAAAGATTGAATTTACGTATGAATTGGTGGAGTCTGTAGTTGGGCTGAATAGTGAAGAGCTTGATCGCTTGGGAAATGTTGATTATACAAATACTTCAGATGAAATAGCAAGGCTTAAAAAAAGATACTTTTTAAAGCAAATTGATAAATTCTATTTGGGAAATCCCGTAAAGATGTTTTAATTTGAATATATAGGTCCGCAGTATTTACCATCTCGATTCTCAATGAAGAAGGATTTGATGGGGTACCCAATCAATAGGTACAATGGCTCCTTGTTTCCTCTACAAACACTTCAGGAGTCGTTTAATGCAATTAACTCAATAGGAGGGCTGACATGGCCTATCACATATACTTTGTCGGACCGATCTGTGGACACTTCTATTAATATGGTGGGATTGCTAAATAAAATAACGTACGTTACAGGTGGAGAGGAAAGAATTACTTATGGAACAAATGAATACAGGGCAGATAGATTGGATACTCTTTTTGGGAGGCACTCTCTTTACAGTCTATCACAACAGGTTGATATCGGATATCAGGAAGTTTGGGATATTGACACTATTATTCATTTAGGAGGTAAGTTTTGTTATGATATTAATGTAGACTATTATAGTAGCTTACTGCCGAGAGTAGAGGATAGGGATATGTATTATATTGATTTTGCAATTTACGATGTAGTAAATGAAAATTTTATTTCAGGATTTGAAAATAATGCTACGAGTCCTGTTTTCCCTACTAACTGTTTTGAACGCGTAAGCTTAGATAGACCTTACCGTTCGATATGTCGACCTAATTTGCCGCCTGGGCGGTATCAGATTGTTGTAGATGTGACAGGGGATAAGACAATGTTCAGCACCACAGTTAAATATACTAAAGAAATTTCCATAGATTCATCCTACCGAAAATTTTTTGGAGTAGTGGTAAAATCAATAGCAGGTGATCCTTTAGGAGGTGGCAAGATACAAAAGCGAGATTATCATTACAATGTTCTTAGTTTCGATTCGATTCAATTCAGTTTACAGCAACACAATCGTTCTGCCTTAGTTGCTGAGTCAACCATAGAAACTAATCCTCATAATTATTTTTATAAAATACTGAACAGATATGTTGATGGCTGTGGTTGGGGGTGGTTTACAAGAGAGTACTACAGCCGGCATTTAGTTTCTGATCCTGCAATTGACTATAATTCTTATAACGGACGTCCTTATGCTTATGAATGGGTTATGGAAGTTCTTAATGATTCTTCATTTACTGCTGTTAATATGGCTGTTGCTGCTTCTCAAGCAGGCGAACTTATTTTTGGAGAAGATATGGTGTATCCCCCAATAGTACAGGAGAATTGGAAAAATGGTTTAGTACTTAATAAATTCTATGGAGAAAAAACAGGAAATGTTTTTTCCGTAGTACAAAGGGACAAATATGCATATACCAGGGAAATAGAAAAGACGTTTAAGAATTATAGTTCAAAAAAAGTAAGGCCTCTAGGGTCCGTAGATTTTTCCGTTCCCCTTTATGAATTGAATAAGCATAACATGTATTATTACCCTCTTTATTCTGTTTGGTTTAACAGAACCGAAGAACATTTTTATAAAAAGACTGATGATGGAGTATTACACGAAGAAATACTAACAAAATATCATCCATTAGACAAATTACCCCAGGAAATTTTAACAAAAACATCCAGGAACAAAAATAAAAAGAACCAATATGCGCGGGTCGTTGATTATAGAACTTCGGATACTCTTTTCGCTTCTATGTATCAACTCCACCAGCTATCTAATTTGGTTGAAAGAAAATCGCTTGTTGACAATCAGGAGATTTTCCGTGAAGTCAATCATTATAACCGATTTTTCAATTTTTATAAAATCGATACTAGCCGGATAGTTTATTTAAATCATTCAGTACCTAAAAAAATGATTATATCTAAGTATAATACTCATGGAAATATCCTGGAAGTTCAGAATGAAAACGATATTAAAGATGTTTATCTCTGGGGGTATAACAGTCAGTATCCTGTTGTGAAAATTGTTGGCAGTGATTTGGCGGCAGTTTTGTCTATTCCATCATTAGATACTTCTTTGTTAAACAATGGGAATCAAATACAGAGACAATCGCAATTGACTTTAATACGTAATCACTTTGCTGATAACGTTTCCGTTCAGGTATTCAGTTATTCCTATAAGCCGTTAATAGGAATGACCAGCGATACAGACCCTTCTGGCCGTACTACTTACTACGAGTATGACAGTTTTGGCAGGCTGAGCAAGGTGAAGGATGACCAGGGGAATATAGTAAAGCATATTTGCTATAACTACACAGGTCAGGTAATAAACTGTAACCAATAAAAACGCCTGTTATGAAGCTTAGAATATACTTTTACATTATAGCTGCACTCCTTTTAAAAGCATCTGTACAAGGTCAGCCACCATCAGGCCTGCCTGTGTACAACAGCAATACACCCGTCAATTTCATCCGTACCTGGACGGCAACGGCGCCGGTAAGCACAGCCAACAACCTGATGCAAGGCAACCTACTACAGGTAAAAGAAGCCACTGAGTATTTTGACGGACTTGGCCGCCCATTGCAGACTGTAATAAAAAAAGGGGCGCTCAGCACCAACTCTCCAAATGACAATACGGGCAGCGACACGTCTGGAGCTAAAGACCTGGTAACACCGGTATTATATGATGAGTTCGGCCGTGAGCGGTATAAGTTTTTACCTTTTGCTTCGTCGTCCGCTAATGGTCAGTTCAAAACAACGCCTTATACTGAACATACCACTTTTATGAACAGCCAGTACGGTAGCCAGGGCAATGATAAGAATTATGGCTACAGCCAAACGGTATTTGAGGCCTCTCCGCTGAACCGGGTGCTGGAGCAGTTTGCCCCAGGCGAAAGCTGGGCAGGCAGCGCTATTCAAAGCACCGAACCCAACAGGCATAGTATTAAAACCAAATATTGGGTGAACACATCTACAGACGGTGTAAGGATATGGAACGTTACCAATGGACAGCCAGGTTCCGGAAGCAGCAGCGTGCAGGCTCACCTGGTAGTCAATAGCCGAAATCCGTCCCTCAGCCAGTACACTGCTACCAACAGCATCACGTTTACTAACGGTTTTCAAAGCCAGCCGGGCGATAACTTTACAGCTTCCATTGTAAGCTCAGACCCCCTCACCAGCCTGATCACTACCACTTATGCCAGCACCGCTGCTTACCAGCCGGGAACACTGTACAAGAATGTTACTGCAGATGAACATGGTAAACAGGTGATCGAATTCAAAGACAAAGCAGGACAATTAGTATTAAAAAAAGTACAGCTTACGGCTGCTGCTGATACGAGTGGTGGCAGCGACCACGATGGCTGGATGTGCACGTATTATATCTACGATGACTTCAACAACCTCAGATGCGTGATCCAACCGGAAGGAGTGCAGGCCCTGTCTCAACCGGCTGTCAACTGGCAACTGTCACCAGTGATCTTAAATGAGCAATGTTTCCGATACGAATATGACGGGAGAAATCGCATGATTGTTAAAAAAGTGCCCGGCGCAGCGGAAGTGGTGATGGTGTACGATGTGCGGGACCGGCTGGTAATGACCCAGGACGGAAACCTGCGCAGCCAATATAGTGGTATCTGGAACTATACATTGTATGATGGGCTGAACCGCCCTGTGCAAACGGGATTGATACAGCCCTCAAGTAATACTCCGGGTGACCATTGGAGCGCAGCTATGGCATTAAGCGGTACTACTAATGCTGCCATCCAGTATCCTACGCCTGCTATGCTTACCACCCCTACGGTGCTTACCGAAACCTTTTATGATATGTATGATTGGGTGGATAACCCGTCTTATTTCATATCCAATCCATCTGCTTTCAAGGGGTTTGACGGCCTGCACAACGACTATTTGCTAACTTTCTCTAACACCACTTTCCCCTACGCGCAACAGCCTGCCAAAGACAGCCGTACCAAAGGTATGGTAACGGGTACCAGGGTAAAAGTGCTGAATGATCCTAATAACCGGTATATTTTTACACTGACGCTGTATGACGACAAAGCCCGGCCTGTGCAGGTGAAAACCATTAACCATGCCGCCGGGGTGGATATTGCCACCACGCAATACAGCTGGAGCGGCCAGCCGCTGGTAACCGTAAGCCGGCAGCAGAAGGCGGATGTAGGATCTGCTATTATTACAACGGTAACAAAGAATACTTACGATGCATTGGAAAGAATAACGCAAACCACCAAAAATGTTATCAATAATAACAGCAGTGTGCAGAGCGGTGACAAAATAATAGCGCAAAACCTGTACGATGCTTTGGGGCAGCTTAAAGCCAAAAAATTAGGTGTGACTGGAAGTACACCTGTAGAAACCCAAAACTATGACTATAATATAAGGGGCTGGCTATTAGGCATGAACCGGGGCTATGTGAACAATAGCTTATCTGTTTATAATTTTGGTTATGACCTGGCTTATGACAAGGCAATTAATCTTAGCGGCCTGCCCGGCTATACCAAAGGTCTTTACAATGGTAATATAAGCGGTATGACCTGGCGTGGTAAAACAGGCTCTGCCGAGATAAGAAGATATAATTATGACTATGATGCGGCTAACCGGCTGCTGAAAGCTGATTTTGGGCAGTATAATGGTTCCGGCTTTTCCGCTACGGCTGTTGACTTCAGTATGAAAATGGGTGACGGGGCCACAGCCTCTACGGCATATGACCTGAACGGGAATATTTTAAAGATGTGGCAGAAAGGCCTGGTAAGCGGCACTTCCCAGATAATAGATAATCTTACTTATACCTACAACAGCGGGAGCAACAAGCTGGCTAAGGTAACGGATGCAGCAGCACCCACCACCGGGTTAGGTGATTTTAACAATGGCACGAACGGAGGGGATGATTATACTTATGACTTCAATGGCAACCTGACTAAAGATGAGAACAAGAACATCAGCAGTATAACTTATAATGTCTTAAATTTACCGGAG
>DAOLFI010000096.1:0-8357 GCA_035326385.1 Niabella sp. | reverse complement strand
CGTGATCCGAATTTTGAATTTGCCAGCCTGTCGCCTATTATCCAGGCCATTCGCCGTGAACGTAAGGTAGAGTTGGCTTGTGAAGGTTTACGCGTGGAAGATATTATGCGCTGGGCAGCTGCAGATGAACTGATTGTAGGCAAGATTCCTGTTGGCGCTAAAAAAGCGCAGTGGATCGGTTTTAAATTTACTGATTACTTACCGGAAGCGCAACCTGATGTTTCGCGTCAGTCTACCTTTGATCAAAGGGTAGCCGCGCTTGAAGTGGATGCCAACGGCTATATTAAGGTATTTAAAAATACATTGAACGGCGGTACACAGGGTTATAAATTTAATGTGAACAGGGATTACCTGTATCCAATACCTACCAATCAGTTAACATTGAATCCAAATCTGAAGCCTCAAAACCCAGGCTGGTAGTAGTAATTATTTTAATAAGAAAATTAACTGAAAGTTTAACAGGATGTTGATGCCTGTTAAACTTTTAGTTTTTTATAGAGAATTGCAACTATAAATTATATTTCAACTTGTTTGGAACCATTCATGCTTTATCGTTTGTTGCGCAAACGTTAGCACAGAAATTATTGGTGCAAATGCCTTACTACCTGTAAAAATTCATCTATCTTCAAAAATTAAATATGCCTAAACATTAGTAGTTTATATTTTTCATTATGAAGACAATAAAAATTTTATTACTGATTGCGGTTGCTCATTTGGGCGTTAACACCATGGCTCAGGATGTTAGCCTTTCCTTGCAAAAACCGCTTAAATTAAGTACAACAGCACGAAATACCAGGTGGACCAAAATACCCGCAGGCACTATAGTAGGTTTTGGTTCTGGTGGTATACGCTATCAGCAAGATATTCCTCCTGCAACCACACCCAAAAACAGATGGCAGGTATCTGGCTGGAAAAATGAAAAAGTGCATACACAAATTGTAGCCTATTCAAAAAAGGAGGTAAAGAATGTTACTATTATTGCCGGTGACCTGAAAGATAATAAAGGGAATACCATTAAACGGGAAAACATATCGGTTGGCTTTGTACAATATGTAATGACCGATGAATTCCGGGACGGTTGCGGGCATCGGAAATCCAAAGATTTTGATTCTTCGCTGGTAGCAGATATTATTAACACAGACATTCAAAGCATCCATATTCAAAAAAACACCACACAGCCGGTTTGGCTTACAGTGCAAATACCGGAACAGGCCGTTGCCGGAAATTATAATGGTACCGTTACTGTTAAAGCAGACAAGGAATATAAGCTGCAAATAGCATTAACAGTTGTAAATAAAACCCTCCCATGCCCTGAAGACTGGGCCTTCAGGCTGGATTACTGGCAACATCCGGCAGCAGTGGCAAGAGTGCATCAGGTAACGCTTTGGAGCGAGGAGCATTTTAACCTGATGCGTAAGTATTATACTATGCTGGCTAATGCCGGACAGAAAATAATTACAGCCAGTATTGTTGAGGAACCCTGGGGCCACCAGACCTATGATGATTATCCGGGCCTGATAAAATGGACAAAAAAAAGCAATGGCACCTGGGAGTATGATTACAGCTTATTTGATAAGTACATTGATTTTGTAATGAGCTGTGGCATACGGGAACGGATCAACTGTTACAGTATGGTGCCCTGGAAAATTGCTTTTCAGTATTATGATGAAACCTTACAGAAAGATACTGTATTCACCGGGGATATCGGCACACCAGAGTATAACGAGTTCTGGCGTACCATGCTCACCGACTTTACGGCGCACTTAAAAAAGAAAGGATGGTTTGATATAACTACCATTGCTATGGACGAGCGTCCCATGAAAGCCATGAGATCAGTAATTGATTTGTTAAAGACCATTGACCCCAACTGGAAAATTTCACTTGCAGGGGAATATCATGAAGAAATTGAAAAAGATATTTATGATTACTGCATAGCTTCCAAATGGGTGTTTCCGGATAACATTTTAGAGGAACGCAAACAACAGGGCAAAGTGAGCACATGGTATGTTTGCTGTACCGAGGTCTATCCTAATATGTTTACTTTCTCGCCTCCCGATGAAGGCGTATGGGCAGGCTGGTACACGGCGGCCACCAATATGGACGGTTTTTTACGCTGGGCCTACAATAGCTGGACAAAAGATCCTTTAACGGACAGCCGTTTCACTGCCTGGCCTGCCGGAGATACTTATCAGGTATATCCGGGCCCCTTATCATCTATTCGTTTTGAGAAACTGATAGAGGGCATTCAGGACTTTGAAAAGATCAACCTGTTACGTAAGCAGTATAAAGAAAAAAGCGAAACACCAAAGCTGAACGCTTTGGAAGCTGCTTTAAAAACATTTAAGATTGAAACGCTGTCAAAACAATCTGCACAGCAAATGGTAGAAAAATATAAACATTTACTGAATTAAATATAAATGGTTTAAATTTCGATCTCATGCAACATTCATTTGTAAAACTTTTATTAGTTACTGTAATTATTAGTTTTGTTTCCTGTACTGCTAAAAAAATACAGTCAGGAGGAAATGATACGGTCAAAGTCATGACGTATAATGTGCATCACTGCAACCCGCCGGAAAAACAGGGAGTGATAGATGTAGAAGCTACTGCTGCTGTTATTAAGAGCCAGGATGCAGATATAGTGGCAGTACAGGAAGTGGATGTGAATACGGGGCGTTCGGGCAACATAAACCAGGCAGAGCTATTGGCTCTCAAAGCAGGTTATAAGTCCTTTTATTTTGCAAAAGCGATGGATTATGACGGCGGGCAGTATGGTATTCTTATCCTTTCCAAATATCCTCTGGCCAATACAAAAACATATATGTTACCCAGGGCCGAAGGGAATAACAGTGGCGAGCCCCGTGTGTTAGCTGCGGCAACGGTTGCATTGCCGGGAGGAAGAACAGTTCTGTTTGGGTGCACCCATTTAGAAGCGTATAATAAGGAAAGCCGGTTATTGCAGATAAAAGAGATCAACCGGATAGCAGGTGCTTCTTCTATACCCTTCATTGTAGCGGGAGATTTTAACGCACGTGAAGGCAGCGAGGTGATCAATACACTTGATGCGCATTTTACGCGTACCTGCAATAATTGTCCTGCTACTTTTTCAGAAGGCAAAGCCGGCGGCGTTATTGATTTTATTGCATCAGCGCCAAAAGATGCATTTAATGTTGTATCTCATAAAGTGATACCGGATCGTAAAACCTCTGATCACATGCCGGTAGTAGCTGAATTGCAGTTTAAATAATGATCGCTGGTAAATATAGAACCTGTTTACACTTTTAGATTTTGTCCTGAACAGTTGGAAAAAAATATCGTCTTTTTGTCACAGTGAGCCTGACGAACTGTTGTTTAAGGATCTATTTTTCATAAAGAAGTTTAAACAGGCGTATCATCAGGCAAATAAATATAATGAGACCCATAAAAATATTTTCATTGTTGTTTGCAATAGCGCTGCTGTCTTCTTGTGCCAGGTCGAATTATGTTAGGAAATCTAAATTGGTTTGGGAAGAAGACTTCAACCAAGCAGGCACTTTCGATAAAACAAAATGGTCAAAAATACCAAGAGGAACATCCGACTGGAACCGGCACATGAGTGATTTTGATAGTTGTTATGCTATGCGGCATGGCAAGCTTATTCTTAGAGGTATTAACAATACCTCAGTATTAAATGATACTTCGAAATATTTAACGGGAGGTGTTTACACTAAAGATAAAGTAAGTTTTGGCTTTGGAAGATTGGAGATACGTGCAAAGCTGAACAATGCAACCGGCGCCTGGCCTGCGTTCTGGCTGCTGGCACAGGGAGAAAGATATCCCAATGGCGGTGAGATAGATATTATGGAACATCTGAATGATGATACTATCGTTTATCAGACAGTGCATTCTTATTATACCATTACCTTGAATATAAAAGACAATCCTAAGCAAGGAGGAACAGCAGCTATAGATTCTGGCAAGTTTAATACATATGCGGTAGAAAAGTACCGGGATAGCCTTGTGTTTTATGTGAACAATAAAAGAACCTTTGCTTATCCCCGTATTGAAACAAATAAAAAAGATCAGTTCCCTTTTGCAGACGTAAAGCATTATTTGCTGCTCGATATGCAGTTGGGCGGTAGCTGGGTAGGAAAGGTAGACCCTGCAGACTTACCAGTTGAAATGGAAATAGATTGGGTAAGGTTTTATGAATTCAAATAAATTGAAGCAAACTAAATAAAATGATATTAATGCGTTATTTATTCCTTATTGCTTTTGTAAGTGCAGCAATCACATCCATTGCTCAAACCCCGGCGCTTAAATTTCAAAATACGATTGCTGTTGATGTCAATGACAGTAAGCAACGGATCATTGAGAAGGCCGCTCATATAGTGCCTACTGCAAATCAGCTAAGCGCTTTAAAAAAAGAGTTTATAGCTTTTGTTCACTTTGGGCCTAATACCTTTACCCGCCTGGAGTGGGGCAGTGGTAAGGAAGATCCCCAGATATTCGATTTGAAAAAATTAGATACCGACCAATGGTGCAGGGCCATGAAGGCCGCTGGTATGAAGATGGTGATCTTTACTGCAAAACACCATGACGGGTTTGTGCTGTGGCAAAGCCGTTATACTAAACATGGTATAATGTCTACCGGCTTCAGGGATGGAAAAGGGGATGTGTTGAAGGACCTTTCGGCCTCCTGTAAAAAATACGGACTAAAGCTGGGCATTTATCTTTCTCCTGCCGATCTGTACCAGATTGAAAATCCTGAGGGCTTATACGGCAACCTGAGTAAATATACCAAACGTACCATTCCCCGCGCAGTGCCGGGCAGGCCATTTGCCAATAAAACAAAGTTCGAATTTATGCTAGATGATTACAATGAATATTTTTTAAACCAGCTGTTTGAGCTGTTAACAGAGTATGGTCCTATTGATGAAGTTTGGTTTGACGGTGCCCATCCTAAAACAAAAGGCGGACAAACCTATAATTATGTGGCATGGAAAAAATTGATCCATACTTTAGCGCCCAAGGCAGTGATATTTGGTAAAGAAGATATTCGCTGGTGCGGCAATGAAGCGGGTGGGACTCGAAAAACAGAATGGAATGTGATCCCTTATCCTGAAAACCCGGATACCACCAGTCATTTCCCGGATATGACCAACGAAGACCTTGGTAGCAGGGAACAACTGTATAAAGCGAAATTCCTGCACTACCAGCAGGCCGAAACCAATACCTCCATTCGGGAAGGCTGGTTTTACAGGGATGATACGCACCAGAAAGTAAGAAGCGCCGATGATGTTTTTGATATTTATGAACGCTCGGTTGGCGGCAATTCTACCTTCCTTTTAAATATTCCACCCAACCGTGAAGGTGAGTTTTCTCCCCAGGACGTACAGGTATTAAATGAAGTGGGAAAGCGTATTAAAGAAACCTATGCCAAAAATCTTTTTGCAGGGGCAACTGTTTCTGCAAAGTTGTTGGATAATGACCTGAACACTTTTATGGTGCTCAGCAAAAAGCAAAAAGAAATTATTATTACTACACCAAAACCGGTTACGATCAACCGTTTTTTAATACAGGAAGCGGTAAATACAAATAGTGAAAGAGTAGAAAAACATGCCGTAGATGCATGGGTAAATAATCAATGGAAAGAAATAGCTTCTGGCACCAATATCGGCTACAAGCGCATCCTGCGTTTTCCGGAAGTGACTGCATCTAAATTCAGATTACGTGTTTTAGAAAGCAGGCTGGATCCTGCAATTGCTACCATTGGAGGATATAAATACAAAACAAGGCCGCCGCAATTAGCAATTTCCAGGAATAAGAACGGGGATGTGGTTATTGACCCTGCACAAGCCGAATTTGGCTGGAAGCCGCATGGGGAGAACACTACGGAAAACCTGTATAAGGAAATGAGCATTTTTTATACTCTTGATGGCAGTGAGCCAACAGCCGGCGGTAAAAAATATACAGGCCCGTTCCAGTTGTCAAAAGGCGAAGTAAAAGCTGTTGCCATCATCAATAAAGAAAAAGGAGCAACGGCAGCTGAAGTGCTGGGCATCGCAAAAATTGATTGGAAGATAGTAGAGACAGACAGCGAAGCTGGTGCCCGGCGCAAAGCAGACTTTGCAATTGATGAAAACAGGTACACCTGGTGGCAATCAAAAGAAGCCACATCCGGTCATTTTATAACAATAGATTTAGGAAAGGGATATGACCTGAATGCCTTTGCTTACACACCGCAAAAGCAAAACAGCCGGGGTATGATGGCCAAAGGAACTATTGAGGTAAGCAACGACGGACAAATATGGCAGAACGCAGGCAGCTTTGAGTTTGGAAATCTTATCAACGATCCTTCTACAAGAAAATATTTTTTCAGTAAACCTGTTATGGGTCGTTATGTGCGCATAGCTGCAACGGAAATTGCGGGCGCTGATAATACGCTGGCTATTGCGGAGCTGGACTTTTTTGAGAAATAGACTAAAGAAAAAGCAGTGGCAGGTTTTATATATAAACTAAACAAACCAGTAAAGGCAAAGCTCTTATCCGCATTTTCTTTTTTGCTTTTTCATATATGCAGTCCCTGTATGGGACAAAGTGGCTATGTACAAAGAGAAGGGACATTGCTGAGGGATAGTACCGGCAGGATGTTGCAGTTGCGCGGACTTAACTATGTAAACAAAGACCGGAAGAACCGCTATCTTAATCTGGTAAAGGACGAAGCATTTGTAAAAATGAAGAGCTGGGGATATAATGCTGTTCGCCTGGGTGTCAATTGGTCGGCGTTGGAGCCTTCACCCGGTCGGTATGACAGTGTTTATTTGCATGATCTGGATATGCGCCTCCACTATGCAAAACAGCACGGTATTTATGTAATCCTGGATATGCACCAGGATCTGTTTAGCGAAAAGTTTGGTAACGGTGCCCCGCTTTGGGCCACTTTGGACGAAGATAAACCTCATTATACGGGCGGTACATGGAGCGATGCCTATTACATCAGCCCTGCGGTGCAAACATCTTTTGACAACTTTTGGAACAATGCGCTTGTAGCAGATGGAGTGGGTGTTCAGGACCATTACATCAAAACCTGGGCAATGCTGGCAGCAAGATACCGGCATGATAGAAATATTATTGGCTTCGATGTAGTGAATGAGCCTTTTATAGGCTCGGCAGTGGGAGAGGCGCTGAAGGTTATGATGGAAGAAGTAGCCACTTTTCTGAATCAGAAAAGTACAGGAAAGAAATATACAACTGAAGAGGTTGCGGCTATGTGGGTGGACGAAGAAGGCAAAAACTTTATTTTAAAAACATTAACAGGCAGGGAAGTTTTTATCCGTGTTTTACAGGGTATGGAGCCAACCTATCGTTCTTTTGAAGAGAACAGCTTATTACCATTCTATAAAAAGCTGGCTGCTGCCATTCGTAAGGTAAACACCAAACATATTTTATTCTGGGAACCCAGTGTATCCAGCAATAATGGCATTCCCTCTTATTTGTCTCCTATAGCGGAAGCGGGTCAGCAACAGGGGTATATGCCTCATTTTTACGATATCGTTTTAGATACTGACCAGGCAGGAGAAGCTGATGCCGACCGCCTTTCTTTTATGTTTAAACAGCTACAAAAAACCAGAAATAAATTAAAATTACCTATGCTTATTGGTGAATGGGGCGCATTTTATAGCGGCGGCCCTGCTGTTGTGAATGCAGCAGCAACAATGGCGGAAGGCATCGACTCACTTTTGGCAGGAGATTTTTATTGGGATTATTTTAGCGGGCTGGAAAGCGAGGCTTATTTTCAGGAGGTTTTACAGCGGGGATATATGCAGGCAGCCGCCGGAAAAATCACAAAACAGGTTGCAGGGAAAAACACTTTGATGGTAACCTGGCAGGAAGACGGGAAAATAAGAGCTAGCAATTTGATATATATTCCAGCTTCTCGTAAGCTGAAAATTACCGGAAAGGTAAAATACAACATCTTCCCTTTAAATGACCGTAGCGGAAGTCGTTTGGAAATAATCCCCCTGGGTAGGCGCAATACCCGCACGGTTAAAATTTACTGGGAAAAATGATACCGGCCTGCATAAGATAAGGAGTGTATTAAAAACTCATCATCTTAGGTAAGCTGGAGGCTGTCTCAAAAATCGATTTGGTTGTCATTTTGTCCCGATGGCTATCGGAAGACGAAGGACATTTTTTTTACTATGAACTATGCTTCGACAAGCTGTTAATGACACGTAGTTTAGATAAATGAAAACCCATGTCGTCCTGAGCTTGACGAAGGACTTTTTGTTTGAAAGATACGGTTCGTCTCCGAAGGAGTCCTTAGGACAGGCTCACCGTGACATGGATTTTATCATTTGCTTTGTCATTCTAAT
>DAOLFI010000930.1:0-1763 GCA_035326385.1 Niabella sp. | reverse complement strand
CGTGCGGGTTCAAGTCCCGCCTGGGGCACTGATTATCAATCAGATAGAAAGGTTCGCAATAGCGGGCCTTTTCTGTTTTTGAGACATTTGCAAACAATTTGCAAACAAACTTTTAATCAGGAGAGTGTGAAAGAACTTATATAGCTAAGTTAATCCTTTTTTACTGTTATTAAGAAGACGGTTCTTTTAGCTGCCCGATATCTTTAGCTTTTTAATGACGGGATCGGAGCGGTCATGTTTACTCCCCTATTGGGCATCGCTATTTGGAATAGTAACAGTTTATTGAATGATCAGCTTTACAGAATCCGTTTGCAAGCGTTGCTTTAGCCATTGCTGCATTTTGAAACGCTCATCACGGGTTGGCGCTTTTGAAAAATTGGCCACAAACAAAGTAAGCGTATCTGTGGCAAGTGTATCTGTCCGGTAAATAATAGATCTCGACCCGGTATAATAAGTTAGCGAGGGATATAAAGCTTTCAGCTCGGCCCGCAGATCTGGTATCTCCATAGTGGAAGTACGCTCATCTACAATGGAGTTGCGTGCTGAATCTTTCTTAAAAACGTCTTCCAGGATACTCGCTTTTATCTGGCTGAAGTCGATCTCCTGTTTGGCATCCAGCCCCTGCCTTACAACCAGCCTCGCATGGTTTAGATGGTACTGATTTAATTTTTGAGAGATGCTGTCAATAGTTGGTTGTGGCAGGGTTTCTCCTATAAGCAGCAGGTCGATCTCGCTGCTGTCAGACCGGTAACGGAACAGCTTATTAACTACCTGCGTATTCTTAAAATTGAACTGATCATTGACAAAAGTTCGGGCATTGGTTTCAAAAATGCTTTTGTCAACTATTTTATATGCCAGGTATATGCTGGGGATCACCGCTGCTGTCACAATAATCAATATATACCGTGAAACCTTTTTTCCGTATGATTGGTTTTCAAATTTTACTTTCCTGAAATTCAGGAATCGAACGATCAGGTAAGTGCTGAGGCAGATAAATACACTATTAATAAAATACAGGTAAATCGCGCCCAAAAAATAGTAAAAGTTACCAGAAGCCAGCCCAAAACCTGCTGTACAAAGCGGTGGCATTAATGCCGTAGCAATGGCTACGCCGGGGATCACATTACTTTTTTCCTTTCGGGTGCTGGCAACAATACCAGCCAGTCCACCAAAAAACGCGATAAAAACATCCCATATTGAAGGTGTGGTACGCGCCAGCAACTCACTTTGCGCATCATGTAACGGTGTGATCCAAAAGTACAGTGCGGAAGTAGCAATACTGATGAGCGTAGCTATTAAAAGGTTTTTGCTTCCTTTTCTTACCAGGTTTATATCAATAGTGGCGATGCCCAGCCCAATGCCCATAATGGGGCCCATAAGCGGCGAAATCAACATGGCGCCAATGATCACTGCGGTTGAATTAACGTTTAAACCAATGGAAGCGATAAATATAGCAAAGATCAAAGTCCACAGGTTAGGGCCTCTGAACTCAACCCCTTTTTTAACAGATTCTACAACATCTGCTTCATTTGCCTTTTCAAGATGCAGGTTAAATAGCCGTGCGATAGTCAATTTTGCGGCTCTGTAAAGCTTATTTTGATTGCTCATAGTTCAACAAATAAGAAATTCCACTTCATTTAAAAATAGAGAACTTTACTGTTTCAGCAAAACTGTGCGCATTTATAAAAGGACAGCAATGGATGGATTATCAAATGTCCGGTTGGTTGTCTGATTCAAAAGGATGTGTTATGGATAAAACTGCG
>DAOLFI010000095.1:0-8378 GCA_035326385.1 Niabella sp. | reverse complement strand
CAGCCGGGAGGCGGTAATGTATGCCACCAGCACCGATTTGAAGAACTGGGCCAAGAAAGATTTTTCATTGAAAGCGCCGCAGGGATATACTATGAATGATTTCCGCGATCCCTATGTTTTTTACAACAGCGAATTCAACGAGTATTGGATGTTGGTAAGCACCCAGCAAAACGGCAGAGGCGTGCTGCTCGTTTATAAAACCAGTGATCCGGCTTCCAACAACTGGCAGGTGCGCGGTACTTTAAATGTGGAAAGCGATTACCTGATGCTGGAATGTGCCGATATATTCAAGTGGGGCAATCAGTATTATATGCTTTTCGCCGAGGACTGGTCGGGTACGCCGGGTACCCATTATCGTGTAGCTAATTCTACAGCCGGCCCGTGGACAAAGCCTGCCGGCGGCAATGATATGTTTGACGGCCACCAGTTTTATGCAGGTCGCATGGCCTCCAACGGCACACAGTATTATGCTTTTGCATGGGCGCACCGCCGTAACCCGGAAAGTGATAATGGCACACGCACCTGGGCCGGCAACCTGATCAGCCACGAGCTGGTGAAATTGAGCAATGGCAACCTCGGTGTAAAAATTCCCGAACCGGTACAGTCTTACTTTGCGAAAACAGCAGAGCTTTCCGTTAAAGGACAGGATGGCGCAGCAACTCAATCAGGTTCCAATTATACCATTGATGGCACAACTGCTGTAGCAGGGTTTCAGTTTGGTGAAATTAAGGGAACGGTGAAGATCAGCGGCAGCATCAATTTTAGCAATACCACCGGTACCGCTTCTGTTGGCTTTAATGCGGGCACTGATAAAAACGGAACCTACGTTATACGTTTCGAGCCGGCATCCAAACGGATAGCTGCTTATAATAACGGGTCGGAAATTACCCGGGTGCCGTTTAACTTTGAAGCAGGTAAAAATTATTCTTTCAGTCTGATCATTGACAACTCTGTTGCAGCGCTTTATTTAAACAATGAAGTAGCGCTCACCAACCGTGTTTACCGTGCACAGGATAATGTATGGAGCCTGCGGGCCGATAAGATGAAGATAGTGGCAAGCGATTTAAAGATATCTTCTCATTAATTCATGCAAAAAGTATATCCATATAACAAAAGCATTGCTGCGCTGGTTTATTTACTGCTGGTATGCGGCCTGCAACAGCTGCATGCACAGTATGATGAAAAATATCGCCCGCAGTTTCATTTTAGCCCAAAGAAAGGATGGATAGGCGATCCCGATGGGCTTATTTATACCGAAGGCAAATATCATTTGTTCTGGTGGGGGCATGCAGTTTCTGAAGACCTTGTGCACTGGCAGGAGCTTCCTTACCCCATGAAGGGCGGCGGCAGATCGTTTTCTTACTTTTCAGGATCGGTAGTCGTTGATAAGGACAATACAGCGGGATTTGGCGCTAACAGTATGATCGCTGTTTATACCATGCATCATCCTGGCGATAGCCTGCCGGAGAAGCAGGCCATATCGGTAAGCAACGACAGGATCAATTTTAGTTTCTACGAAGGCAACCCTGTGCTGGACGTGCGTAAAATATTTTTCCGCGATCCGCAGGTATTCTGGCACGATGCTATTCAAAAATGGGTAATGGCAGTAACGGTGCCTGATATTAAAAAAATACATTTTTACTCCTCGCGCAATTTAAAAGAATGGACTTATACGGGTGAATTTGGCGATTTAGGCCCGCGAAGCGCTTTCTGGGAATGCCCCGATTTGTTTGAGATGGAAGTGGAAGGCGAGCCTGGCAAAAAGAAATGGGTATTGCTGATTGGCCAGGGGCCTAACCGTGTTCAGTATTTTATGGGCGATTTTGACGGGAAGCAGTTTCGGGCTGACGCGGCAACAGTTGCTTTTTTAAACAACGGCGTTGGTCTTCCAGGGAAAGTGTTTGAATCATTTGATGCCCTCAGCTATGGGAATTGGAAAACTACCGGAACCGCTTTTGGTAATCGCCCGGATGATAGTGATTCCGTGGTACGCATTGGCAGAGGCGATGCCAATTCCCTTAACGGAAGCAATACAAATACCGGTACACTCACTTCACCTGTTTTTGTTATTACAGAACCGGTGATCAATTTTTTAATTGCAGGAGGAAACCTTCCCGGGAAAGCCTGCATCAATTTACTGGTGGAGCAAAAAGTGGTACGGTCTGCAACGGGCGATAACAGCGACCTGCTGAAATGGGATGGCTGGGATGTCCGTGATCTGAAAGGAAAAAAAGCGGTGATACAGATTGTAGATAATGCTTCTGACGAACAGTGGGGATATATTCGCATCGACCATATTCTTTTTTCCAAAGTGCTTCAGCCCAAAGGTTTGCAGCATGGACTTTGGCTGGACTATGGTCCCGATTTTTATGCCACAAGGTCTTACCGTTTTCCTGAAAATCCGGAGCACAAACCCGTATTTATGGGATGGATGGGTAATTGGGATTATTCGAGAAATGTCCCTTCCACCTGGGGGAAAGGGTTCCAGTCGTTACCAAGAACTATCGCCTTAAAAAATTTTCCCGAAGGCATACGACTGGTACAAAGCCCCGTACAGGCATTAACCCAGTTGCGAAAGCAGCCGGTACAGCTTTCCAACAAAACCGTTAATGGTACGATGACGCTTCAGGAATTCAGGCCCTCAAAAAATACGTATGAAATAGAAGCTGTATTCAGCACGGAAACCACTTCGGTTTTTGGATTTAACCTGCTAGCAGGAGAGGGCCGGCAATTAAAATTGAGCTACGATCCTGAAGCATCCAGTCTTTGTATAGACAGGACGAACTGTACCGATTATACCAGCAATCCGGACTTTACCCAGAAATTTGCTACTAAAATGTATGCGCCGGTAGAAGCAGAAAACAACCGGGTAAGATTTCATATATTGGTGGATCAATCTTCAGTAGAGGTTTTTACCAACCAGGGAAAAGTGGTATTGAGCATGGTTACCTATCCTTCTGAGTTACAAACAGGCATTCAAATTTTTTCGGAAAAAGGGCCTGCAAAGCTGGTAAGTTTCAAAGGGTGGGAGCTTGGATCAATATGGAAAAAACAAGAGAAAGAGAATGATTAATGAATGTGTTATCAATGTCGTTTACTTAAGATGTTGGAGATAACACCAACATCGGTAAAGTGCTAAGCTGGGACGGGGAGCTGATAGATGCGGCTGCAACTGAACACTTAAAAGATTAAATACATAAGAATAGCGTTACAAAACAAATTAGTTATGATCAAGAGATTGCTGAAAACCTGTTTGCTCCTGTCGCTTTTTTCACCGGCTTTTACACAAGAGCAACAGGCACCGGCTAAAAGTATCAGTACTTATTTTACAGCAGAAAAAACATACCTGGTTTTGCCTGTAAAGAACGGGGCTGCTAAAAGAAACCTGGAATTATGGGTAGATGGGATCAATACCCGTTTCTGGGACATGGAATTAGCAGAGGATCAACCAGACTGGTATGCCTATATGCGCATTGATCAGTGGAAAGGAAAGCCTATAGAACTTAGAGTAGATAAGGTTTCTGCTACGTCTAAAGTATTTGACCCCGTAATGCAGAGTGACAAAGACACAAACGCCAACGAATACAAAGAAAGCCTGCGCGCGCAATTCCATTTTTCCCCGAAGCGTGGCTGGACCAATGATCCGAACGGGATGGTATATTTTAACAACGAGTATCATCTGTTTTTTCAGCATAACCCCTATGGCCGCAACTGGGGTAATATGACCTGGGGGCATGCCGTCAGTAAAGACCTGATACACTGGACGGAGCTGGATGACGCTATACATCCTGACCAGGGAGGTCCGGTATTTAGCGGCGGCGCAGTGGTAGATAAAAGTAATACCAGCGGGCTGGGAGAAAACGGAAAACCGGCAATGGTGCTGTTTCACACAGGTGCAAGAGGCTGGGGACAATATATGAGCTGGAGTACAGACGGTCGAACTTTTCACAGATATGACAAAGCAGTAGTGCCAAGAATTAATAAAGACAACCGCGATCCTAAAGTGATATGGCACGAGCCTACCCAAAAATGGGTAATGGTAGTATGGGTGGAAAGAGGCACCAATGAGCAACATAGTATGCAGTTCCTTACCTCTCCTGATCTAAAGAACTGGACACCTGTAAGTATTACTTATGGCGGTGCTGGTAATGATCGTTATTTGTTTGAATGCCCCGAGTTTTATGAACTGCCGGTAGAAGGAATGAATGGCATAAAAAAGTGGGTGCTTACAGGAGCTAATACCGAATATGCAATCGGAACCTTTGATGGTACTCATTTTAAAGAAGAAGAGAAAAAACTGCAAAACCAGTATGGCCGCGATTTTTATGCGCCCCAAACTTTTAGTGACGAACCTTCTGGCCGCCGCGTTGAGATCGGGTGGTGGCGTACCAATACAGCTAAAGATAACCTGGGCTTCAATCAATCTATGAGTTTACCCATAGAGCATAAACTGGTTAAAACAACCGAAGGCATCAGGCTTACACGTATGCCTGTAAAGGAAGTTGAGCAACTGCGTGGGAGAGCCTATAAATACGGGAGCAAAACCATCAAAGAAAATAGTGAAAATCCTTTAAAAAATATAAACATTGAGCTGGCAGAAATACGTATGGATATTACCCCCGGAAAAGCATCGGAAGTTAAGCTGGATGTTCGTGGTGTGCCCGTTGTTTACAACGTCGGGGATCAACAGTTGATTGTAGACGGTGTTAAAGCGCCCGCCCCCTTGCAGAACGGGAAGCTAAATCTGCTCGTATATGCCGACCGCACAGGGCTTGAGATATTTGTAAATAACGGCTTAATGTTTATGCCTATTAATATCAATATTGAGGATAATAACCGATCCTTGTCCTTATCCGCTAAAGGCGGAACTGCAAAAATTTCGGGACTTGAAGTGTATGAATTAAAAAGTATCTGGCAATAAAATACTAAAAACAAGGCATTGCCGATGCCAATGTCATCCAAAAGAATTTATCTGTAAAAAATTTAAAATTATGACTCAATCAAAAGAAATGAAGCTGACATCTTTTTTGCAAAGAATGATCCTCCTCATGCTATTCATTCCCGTAGCCGTAATGGCGCAGGATAATGGCACGGACCGGGAGCCACACCGCCCCCTTATTCACTTCACGCCTAAAAAGGGCTGGATGAACGACCCCAACGGTATGGTGTATTATAACGGCACCTACCACCTGTTCTTTCAGCACAACCCTAACGAGCCGGTATGGGGGCCTATGCACTGGGGCCATGCCACCAGCACAGACCTGGTAAACTGGGAAGAGCAGCCTATTGCTTTATATCCCGATGCATTGGGTACTATCTTTTCCGGCAGCGCTGTGATAGATGTAAATAATACCGCTGGTTTTGGTAAAAATGCCATGGTAGCTATTTATACTAACCATAGCCACACTATAGAAAAAGAGGGCTTTGATACTTATGAAACGCAGGGTATTGCCTACAGCTTAGATGAAGGAAAAACCTGGACTAAATACAAAGGAAACCCCGTGCTGCCTAACCCCCGTATCCGCGATTTCCGCGACCCTAAAGTGATGTGGTACGAGCCTGCTCAAAAATGGATCATGACCCTGGCTACTTTAGACCATATTACTTTTTATTCCTCTCCCGATCTGAAAAGCTGGAAAGAAGAAAGCAAGTTTGGCAAAAATGTAGGTGCGCATGGCGGTGTATGGGAATGTCCTGATCTGATCCCTTTTACTGTTGAGGGCAAACAGGTATGGGTACTGATCGTAAACCTGAACCCCGGCGGACCAAACGGCGGATCGGCCACGCAATATTTTGTGGGGGATTTTGACGGATCGGCTTTTAAACCTTTTGATACCCAAACCCGCTGGATGGATTATGGCCCGGATAATTATGCCGGCGTTACATGGAGCAATACCGGCGATCGTAAAGTACTGATTGGATGGATGAGCAACTGGCAATACGCCAACGTAGTACCTACTCAAAACTGGCGCAGCGCCACCACTGTTGCAAGAGAACTGAAACTGGTAAAAAGCGGCAGTGAATACCTTTTGGCTTCAGAACCGGTAAAAGAATTAAAGGCTGCTGTTACAAAAAGTACAGCTTTAAAAAATATAAAAGCCGGGAATTTTGATATAACTAAAAAAACAGGAAAGCTGGAAGGCGCTGCTATGTTAAACTTTACAACCAGTAACGCAAAATCGTTTGACATTATTTTATCCAATGCGCAGGGCGAGCAGGTGGTAATTGGTTTTGATGCCAAAGCCAACCAGTATTTTATCGACCGTACCAAAAGCGGCGCTACTTCTTTTGAAAAAGATTTTGCAAAGAAACATATTGCTCCGCGCTTATCAAACAATAAAGAAATGGATGTAACCCTGGTAATTGATGTGGCATCTGTAGAACTATTTGCGGATAACGGCCTGAGCTTGATGACAGGCATATTTTTCCCAACCACTCCGTTTACCGATATCAGAATACAATCGCCGGACAAGATGGTTATACAGCAGCTTCAGTTGGGTAAGCTGAAATGATTTGATGGCATGTAAGTTGTCGTCGGGGCTGACCCAAATGGCTCCTTGATTGTCATATTGTTCCGATAGCTATCGGAAGACAAAATATAGACAATCAAGGAGTTAGTCTTCCACAAGCTGTTAATGACAAGTTCTTTAAAATTTTAATAATCAACAAAATAAAATGTCGCCCTGTTCCGATAGCTATCGGAAGACGAAGGGCGGGACAATCTAATCATGGTTCGACAAGCTCACCATGACATTCGTTTTGTCATTTTAAAGAACCTGATTCGCAGTTATTTGTGCCTCAGGTTGACATTACTTTTGATCAGTATCTTCCTGAAATCCGGGAGACCTCTCCCTATAGTCGGGAAGACAACTGAACATCATCATATTTCAAATTATACGTGATTATGATACCAATCCCTTATAAACACTTTTTGGTAACAATAGCCTGCATACTGCTTTGTATGGTTGTTGCTGCGCAATCGCATGCGTTAGAGAGTAATTTGTTCAAAGAGCAAACGATTGACGACAATATTAGTATTGGATATGGGATTGCTATAAGTGATGTAGATGGTGATAAAAGGCCGGATATTTTATTGGCCGATAAAACGCAGATTGTGTGGTACCGGAATGGTGATTGGCAGAAATTTGTGATGGCAGAGCATCTTACCGAAATGGATAATGTATGTATTGCTGCAGAAGATTTGGATGGAGATGGGAAGGCCGAGGTAGCGGTGGGCGCACAATGGAATCCTTCTGAAACGAGTGATGAAAAAAAATCCGGAGCCATCTTTTTTTTGACATCGCCTGCCGATCTGACTCAATTATGGAAAGCCACAAAGCTGTATCATGAACCCACCATTCACCGGATGCGATGGATGAAATCCGCTGAAGGTAAAAATTACCTGTTAGTGCTGCCGTTGCATGGGCAGGGCAATCAACAAGGCAAAGGGAAAGGAGTGAATTTGCTTGTGTTCAGATATCCTGATCTGCTGCATAACCCCAGGCCCTTGCATATTATTCCTACAGGTATGCATCAGACCCATAATTTGGATATGGATGAAAAAGGGATTTACGTTGCCGGCAAAGAAGGTGTTGGTTTTATTGATCCCGGTTTTGATAAACAAAAAGGAGCTGTGACTATCATACCGGGAACAGGTCCGTCCGGGGAGGTTCGTATAGGTCAGTCGAGCCGGAATGGATCTTTTATTGCAACGATAGAGCCTATACATGGATCCGATCTTGTTATTTATATGAATAAAGGGAGCAGGCTGGTGCTGGACACAAGTTTCAATGAAGGGCACGGCCTGGCTGCCGCTGATGTTTTAGGTTTAGGGTACAACCAGGTAATAGCAGGGTGGCGGCAACCTGATAAAAATGGAGAGGTAGGCATAAAGCTTTATATCAAAAAAATTACCGGAGGGAATGAATGGGAAGGGCGCTGGATAGACAGAAATGGTATGGCATGTGAGGATTTACAGGTGGCGGACCTAAATGGAGATGGGCGGATGGAGATCATTGCTGCCGGCAGAAAAACACATAACCTGAAGATATACTGGAATACATTACACTGAATACGCTTGTTCATATTCGGTCCTCTTCTCATCGTCTTATCTTGCGCCGGTCTCTCCCAGGAGTCTCCTTGGGAGTCCTCTGGACCTTTGGACCCGACCGGTGTGTATTTGTTATTTAATTGTAAAAACATAATAAAGTATAACATAACGTACAGGTCTGGCAACACACGCTACCTTGCTGTGAACCTGAACGGGATGTGAATACAAGAGGACGGCTTTGCAATAAAAGTTTGTATCTTAGAGAAAGTTTATGAAAAATCTGTTTTTATTATTTGCTCTGTTAGTCTGCTTTGCTGCATCATGCACA
>DAOLFI010000094.1:0-8399 GCA_035326385.1 Niabella sp. | reverse complement strand
TTCTATAACGAGATTACGCTCAGCAACCAGGATGCTAAAATACCCGAAGATTACAGGCAGTTTTTAGAGAAGTGCATCGAAGTGGTGGAGCATTATATAGATGATGAGGAGTTCAGCAGTAAAAAAATGGCAGCAGAGATGGGCGTAAGTTACTCCTCGCTCACTAAAAAAGTAAAAATGGTATCGGGACAATCTTTAAATGCCTTTATCCGTTTTGTTCGCCTGCGGAAAGCAGCACGTTTATTTATCGACACTAACTATAATGTAAATGAGGTAGCTGCAACTGTTGGCATTTATGATGCTAAATACTTCCGTGAACAGTTTAGCAAACAGTTTGGAAGGAACCCTTCAGATTTTATTAAGAAGTATCGCAAACCGTTTTCCAATAAATTCACTGTAAACAAAGATATCTTACGGAAAGGTAAGGAGGAAAAGTAACGGTTTTTTAACCCCTATGAAATTTGTCATTTTTCTAATTCGACAGATTGTTTATAATATATTGAGCAATGCGTTGGTGCGCTGCATAATTATATCCTTTAAGGCGTATAGATCGGCGGTTATGTTTGCGAAGGTTAGCCATAATTATAGTATAGAGGCATTGTAATTTACAAAAACCATCTATACTTCGGTATTTTTTCCGATAAAGTTTATGCGTATTTGTAGTCATAGCTACCGACCATGTTGGTGTTACTGCCAATATCTAGCTTAATTATATTACCCTCCGGCATAAAAAAAACTCTTTTTATAAAAAATGCCCGTTTACCCCCCATATTTTGATAAATACCCCCCGTATTCCGGTCAAATCGTGATCTATTATTGCATTAGAGTTTAAGTGAAAAGTTAAGCCTGTTACAGCAGGCTTTTTAAAACAGGGATTGCTAAATCGGTTTATTGAGGTTTGCCATAAAATGAAAAAAAAGAGCTCCATACATACAATTGCAAAAGATTTAGGCGTATCCGCCACTACTATTTCCTTCATCATTAATGGTAAAGCAAGGGAAAATCGCATCAGTGATGAGCTGATCACAAGGGTAGAAAAGCATTTAGCCCTGATTGATTACAAACCGGATGTGATTGCCCAAAGTCTGCGTACCGGAAAAAGCAACCTGATCGGGATGCTGGTAGAAAATATTTCCGATGCCTTCTTTTCTTCCATTGCAAGGGGAGTAGAGCTGGGTTTTGAGAATAGTGGCTACAAGATCCTGTTTATGAGCACCAAAAATAACAGTGATAATGCCGCCCTGATATTGAACCTGCTGAAAGAACATAAAGTAGATGCTTTTATTATTGCTCCAACCCCTGGGTTGGAAGGTGCCATACAAGAGTTGATTGGATTGGGTAAGCCTGTTGTACTGTATGACAGGTTTTTTCCCGGTTTGCCTACCTGCAACGTCATGATCGACAATAGGGGTGGTGCCTATATGGGTGCAATGGAGCTGTTTAATAATAATTACCATAACGTGGCTTTTGTCACCCTGAAGTCGGCGCAGGTACAAATGACGGACAGGTTGCTTGGATACAGGGATGCGCTGACACAGGCAGGACAACGTAAAAATATGGTATTGGAGATCCCTTACAATTTAAATACACCTGAGACAGCTTTGCAAATAAGGAATTTTTTTAAGAAGAATAATGATATAGACGGTGTATTCTTCGCTACCAATTACCTGGTAATAGCAGGTTTGCAAGCAATAAAAGAGCTGGGCTGGACAATTGCAGAAGATATAGGTGTTGTAGGTTTTGATGATCACACGCACTTTTCACTTTTTTCTCCATCTGTTACAGCTGTAGCCCAGCCTGTTGCAGAAATATCGAAAGCGATAGTACAAAATTTAAGAGAAGCACTGGCCGGGGAGCGGGGCTGCGAGCCGCGTACTGTTGTTTTGCTGCCGCAGCTGGTAAGACGTGAGTCTTCTTCCAAAAGGATATTAGTAAACATGTATAAATGAGTATTAACTAAATCGATTTAACAACAATTCAAATTTTCATTATGAGAGAACTCGAACGATTGAGAAGAGGAAAGGTTTTTCTGCCTGTCTTTTTATTCTTGCTATTTGCGTTCAACCCTGTATTACTGCTGGGGCAGAACGTTTTGGTTAGCGGGACCGTTAAAGATGCTAACACAGCACAACCTGTAGCAGGTGCCTCAGTTATGGTAAAAGGCGCCACAACAGGTACCGCTACCAATGAGCAGGGCGCATTTAGCATTGCTGCGTCCGAAAACGCTACACTTATTGTTTCTGCTGTGGGGTACGCGCAACTGGAAATATCTGCAGGTGCTGATTTATCAAATATTCAGCTTTACTCTGTACAGCAGGATATGGAGCAAATAGTGGTGGTAGGATATGGCACCCAAAAGAAAACTACATTAACCGGCTCCGTTGCTGTTGTGGATGCGAAAAATCTTCAGGATAAAGGACCGTTAGCTTCTCCATTACAGGCCTTGCAGGGGCAGGTGCCGGGAGCTATTGTTACAAGAGGCTCAGGCGCGGCGGGTGATGAGTCCTGGGCTATAAAGCTCCGGGGCGCGGTTTCTACAAAATCTGTTGAACCGTTAGTGATCATTGATGGGGTTGCCTATGATAGTTTCAGAGAGTTGAGATTATTAAACCCCTCCGATATTGAGTCTATGTCTTTTCTTAAAGATGCGGCCGCTGCTATCTATGGATCGCGTGCTGCAGGTGGTGTAATACTGGTTACTACTAAGAAAGGTAAAGCAGGAAAAGCAAGAGTAGAGTTAAATACTTCATATACACATAAAAAACAGGTCTGCAACCTCGTTTAATGAGTCTTGATGAATGGGCAAATGGGGTTGTTGAAGCCAGAACAAATGATGGTTTTGATGAAACTGATGTGTGGATACGCTATGCGAAGCTGGCGCTTGCTAATAAAGGTGGTTATATAGATACACGGGATTTAAGCAATACTCCCATACAGGGAGCATTTACAGATGTGAAAGATTTTCTTTTTCTGGATAATAACTGGACAGATATTTTATGGGGATCAGCTGGTTCCACTCAAAATGATCTCAGCATCTCCGGAAGAAACGAGAAAATGAGTTATCGTTTATCCTTAGGATATCTTTTAGATCAGGGAACTTTAAGGTGGGGAAATAATACAAATAGTCGCTATAATATGCGCCTGAACAATGAATTTAAGGTGTCTGACAGGTTTAGTATAGAATCAGTAATCAGTTTTGCACTTCAGGATCAGGTTACCCCTACTATGATCGCCAATACTTTGGGGCAAGGCTATCCGCAACCTGGTTTCCCCTCAGCAACATTAACAGGAAAACCTTATGCCTGGGGCGGTCAGTATACCCCCAACTGGTTCTCTGAATTGGGTGGTGATAATAATCTGAAAGTACGTTCTACTAATATTAGCGAGACTTTCCGATTGGATCTTACTAATAAACTTCAATGGATCACAACCTTAGGCTTTAATACTTCTACAGCTATCAGGGATATGCAGCAAAATGCCATTCAATGGTTTAACTATGCAGGAGATCTGCAGGTTCAGGAAAATCCTACGCAGGCAAATAGCTACTATCAGAAAAGTACTGCAGTTACCGACTTTTATTCTGCTGCATCTTATCTGCAATATAAAAACACATTTCACAGAAACCATAATTTGACTGCTACATTTGGTAGTCAGTATGAGTTCAATAATTATGACGCATATTCTGCAAGGATTACAGATATCAATGGTTCACTGTCGGCGTTGAATGGTTCTGGAGTGACCACTACCACTAAAACAAGAAACCAATATGCTATGGGCTCTTATTTCAGCAGGATCAATTATGACTTTCAATCTAAGTATATGTTTGAAGTAAATGGTCGTTATGATGGCTCATCTAAATTTGCCCGTCAAAACCGCTGGAATTTCTTTTATGGAGCATCTGCCGGGTGGCGTTTAATTGAAGAAGATTTTATTAAGAATACCGGGATATTTAACGATCTGAAATTAAGAGTTTCTTACGGTATCGTAGGTAACCAGGCTGGTATAGACTTATATGATGGGGTTCAATTATATAATTCTTTTACAGCATCAGGAGCTTTTTTAGGTACAGGTAAGATGAGTTATGTTACTACAAATGGCAGGCTGGTTTCTTTTGATCGGACATGGGAGAAAATCCATAATTACAACTTAGCGCTTGATTTCAGTGTGTTGAACAGAAGACTTTCAGGAACAGCAGAGTATTTTATAAAGAAGAATAATAACATGTTCCTGTCAGCTCAATATCCTTCTATCCTGGGTGCTACTGCCCCTGAGGCGAATATTGGTAAATTTAAAGGAAATGGTTATGAAGTTACATTGAACTGGTCTGACAGGGTAGGAGATTTTTCTTATAACCTGGGTGGTGTGTTCACTTTTGCAGAAAATAAACTAATTGATTATGGTGGTGCCAATGTTATATCTTCAGGTGGGCGCATAGCGGCCTTGCAGGACTTCCCGCTTAATGCCGTGGTAGGACTGATGTATGATGGTAAGGTACAAACCGAAGAGCAAAGGACAGCATATTTAAATAAGTATCTTGTAGGTAATACAATTGGCCTTACCAATGCAATTCGTTTGGGAGATAATATGTACCGTGATGCTAATGGTGATGGACTGCTTACATATGATGACCTGGTTTATCTGGGTACCGATGATCCCATAGTTTCTTATTCATTTAATGCTGGCGCTTCCTACAAAGGTTTCGATTTCTCTGTAATTTTCCAGGGAGCTGACGGGCGTACTATTTTCCGTGATGATGTAAACTGGAGACAACCATTTCGCTCAGTATATCTCAACACTACAAACCAGTCTGTTAATAATCGTTGGACACCTGAAACTCCCGATGCGTGGTTTCCTAAATATTCTACTAACGGACCTATTAACGCGTATAATTACCAGGCTTCATCATGGTCTGTAGAAAACGGTGCTTATCTCAGACTAAAGAATATTGTTTTGGGTTATAAGCTGCCTAATAATCTTTCAGATAAAACTAAAGTATTTTCTTCCCTCCGGCTTTATGTATCAGGACAAGATTTGTGGGAAACAACAAAAATAAAAGACGGATGGGATCCGGAAGCTACACGTACCGTTTCCTCCGGTATTCAGAGGTATCCTTTTAGCCGAACAGTAACTATAGGTTTAAACGCATCCTTTTAATTTATTATCATGAAAAAGAATATAAGAAAATATATCGCAATCTTAATGCTAGTATCATCAGGTGTGATGTTTGGCGGATGTAATAAAATGCTGGATCTTGATCCCCTGGATCAGATAGCAGATGGAAATTATTGGAAAAAGGAAAATGATTTTAAACTCTTTGCCAATTCCTTTTATGGGTGGCGAAGAGATTTCTCTGCTGTTATTTCAAGTAACCCGCATAGTGACTACAGGTCTGATCTTGTAACTTTTCCAACACCTGATGCATACAGCAATGGCAGCAATACTATTCCTGCTACAGATGGTAACTTTTCAGGAGCTTTTTCCAGGATAAGATTGGCAAATACTCTTTTAGAGAATGCACAGAAATTTGCTAATAAATCAGAGATTGCGCAATATGTTGCTGAAGCGCGTTTTTTTAGAGCGTATGTTTATTTTGATCTGTTGCAGTTGTTTGGTGATGCACCAATTATAGAAGGAGTTGTGGATGTAACAGATCCTGTTTTGGTGTCCAAACGTAATGACCGGTCAGAAGTTGCTGATTTTATTATCGCAGACCTAAAAGCCGCAATTCCGGCTTTACCTTTGGAAAGCGCTATTGCCGCAGCCGATAAAGGAAGAGTGAGTCAGGGTACCGCACAGGCATTTCTGTCAAGAGTAGCATTGTTTGAAGGTACCTGGCAAAAGTTTCGCGACAATGCATCAAGAGGAACGGAGTTGCTGAATATTGCAGCAAGTGCGGCCAGAGATGTAATGAATAGCCGTCAGTATGAATTGTTCAAGCCGGCAGCGTTGGGTGACTCTGCTTTAAAATATCTTTTTATTTTAGAAGATGCTAAATCCAACCCGGCCAGTATTGCGAAAAATGGCAACAAAGAATATATATTCAGCAATAAGCACGATCAGATCTTAAATCCGATCGGGACGAATATTACACATGGATTGTTCTCTAACGTAGCGCTGATTACGCGTAAGTTAGCCAATATGTATCTCTCTCAGAACGGACTACCTGTTGATAACGTGAATAATACTCAGTTTCAGGGATACAATACGATGACCTCTGAGTTTGATAACAGGGACAACCGGATGCGATACACCTTGATATTACCCAAAAAGGCTTACTGGACAAACGATAATCCACGGGTTACCTGGACGGGTGATGCTACTGATCTGGCAACGGCCGTTACAACATTTTATATCCCAGGTACTTCCGGCACAGGATATGGCAACCAGAAATGGTGTTCGGAGCGTGATGTAAGGGATGCGAACGAAGGATATGATTTCCCGATTATACGTTATGCTGAGGTATTGTTAAATTATGCTGAAGCTGTATATGAGAGGGATAATGCTATATCTGATGCAGATTTAGATCTTTCTTTTAATCTTGTACGAAACAGGGTAAACCCGGACATGCCTAAACTGAGCAATGCCTTTGTTACTACTAATGGATTAAATATGAGAGCTGAAATCAGGAGAGAACGGACCATCGAATTGTTTTTTGAAGGTTTTAGAATTGACGACTTAAAAAGGTGGAAAACAGCTGAAACAGAAATGCCTCAAAACCTTCTTGGAATAAAGTACACTGGAACTGAATATGCCACAAGTACATTGGGAGGATGGAACACAGCCAATAAACCTAAAAATGCCGATGGAGTTATCATTTTTGAATCAGGAAGAGTCTGGTCTGCTAAAAATTATTTATATCCTATACCGGCAGATCAGCTAAAGTTAAACCCTAACCTGGGACAGAATCCGGGATGGTAATTAAGTCTAAAAAATAAAAACAGTTAGGAAATAAACATAAAAGTCAGGTAGCAGTTTACAACTATTATGAAAATAATGTTTAAAGCAAATCCTTTCTGATTATTAAGCGCAATAAAAAATAAACAGATGAAAAGAACAATATCAATGTCCCTTTCTGGACTTAGCATAATTCTTTGTTCAGTCCTTTTGATGATCCTGGCTACAGTAGGATGCAAAAAAAAGGGCTGGACCGATGAGATAGCTGAAAAACGTATATTAATAAATAATGTTAGCATACCCCAGGGTGATAGCTTGCCGCTTTTACTGGGCCGGGATACCTCTTTAACTGTAGTATATGGTCCTGATACTGCTAATGTTAAAGACCTGCTTTGGAAAAGTGCCAATGAAAGTATAGCCAAAGTAGATCAGAATGGAAAAGTTACTACTGTTGGATTGGGCTCGGTAAACATTTCTGTAGAATCAGTGGATGGAGGATTGCGGAGAGCAGTTATCAGAATAGATGTAATTGATAAGATTATTTATACTGCTCAAATTAATTTAACTCCTGCAACATTGTCAACATATCCAAATGTTAAAACAACAGTAACAGCCATCGTGTTGCCCAACAATGTTACTTACAAAAGATTGATTTGGAGCAGTAGTAATACTGCTATTGCTACAGTAGACCAAAATGGTCTGGTAACAGGCATTGCAGCAGGTACAGCTACTATTACCGCCCAGGCAACCGATGGAAGTGGCACTAAAGGAACTGTTGCCGTAGAAGTAATTAAAGTAATACCTATAGAATCAATTTCGGTTAATACAACATTTACAGATGGTATGGCTGAAGGTGAGCGCATGGTAATAGATTTTAATGTAACACCGGCAGGAGCTTCCAAACAGCTGGTAAGATGGAGCAGTAATAATGAAGCTGCAGTTAAGGTAAGTGCCGACGGCATATTAACTGGTATTGCTCCTGGTCAGGCTGTTATAACCGGAACCAGCATTGATGGAAATAATATTACAAAAACATTTACTGTAGAAGTAATGGAAGGAAAGATCAATGATACGTTTGTGGACGGTATTATCCCAAGATGGATTATATCTACTTCCGGAGCTTCAGGTGTTGTACAGAATAATACTTTTTGGATTACAATGAATACAGGTACTAACAGAAGAGGTGATTTCCGCAGAACAAATACAACGCTTCGTCTTGACAAATACCCTGTTATAGCGTTCAAGTTTACGAGGCCGCTGCCATCTGCAGGTAATATATTCTTTGATACCAACCAGGGACGCTGGAAACAGACAACAGGAAATGGCAATAATCAGATGACCATTCTTTTAGACAGAAATGGTGAGCAAGTGTTCTATGCTGATATGAGTGCGTTTAATACGTTTGGTACTGGCGGTTTTTCGTTGGCCAAAAAATCAGGGTATTTTTTTTTACAGAGTTTATTGGGGGGTGGTGGTATTCCCCCACCACAAAAACCCCTAAAGCC